>SKRJ01000269.1 GCA_007118555.1 Anaerolineae bacterium
GTATCTTGTCGACGCGTCGCATCCGGGCGATGGCCAGCCCCAGAAGCACATTCTCCCGCGCGGTCAGATAAGGCAAGAGCTGGAGTTGCTGGAACACGAACCCCAGGTACTCGTGGCGAAAGTCGGCCTGCTTTTCCGCCGTGAGCGAGTAGACGTCGATGCCATCCACGAGCATGCGCCCCGCGGTGGGCGGGTTCATGGCGCCGATCACCGAGAGCAGCGTGCTGTTGCTCGCGGCCGACTGCCCGACGATGACGGCAAACTCGCCCTCATTCACGTGCAGGTTGGCCTGGTACAGGGCATGC
The DNA here is from genome assembly GCA_007118555.1 of Anaerolineae bacterium. Taxonomy (GTDB): domain Bacteria; phylum Chloroflexota; class Anaerolineae; order UBA1429; family UBA1429; genus UBA1429. The sequence continues at coordinate 306 of SKRJ01000269.1, forward strand.
ACCGGGGCGCTCTGGGCGTTGTAGGTCTTGGTTACATCGGTGAGTTCTATCATCTATCCATGCCTCACAGGGCGCGCAGTGCGGTAACAGGGTCGAGATCGGCGGCGCGCCGTGCGGGATACAGGCTGCCGGCCAGACCTACGATCAGCGTGCCCACCAGGGCCGCCGCGGCCAGGGTCGGGTCCCATGGCGACGTCATGGCCATCTCGTCGATAGAGGGCCGCAGGAGCGTGACCACGCCCATGGCCACCAGCCAACCCAGGAGGCCACCGGCCAGGCTGATGATCAGCGCCTCGCCCAGAATCACCCGTTCGATGTGGACGCGCCGGAAGCCCAGAGCGCGAAAGAGCCCGATTTCCTGGCGGCGCTCGGTGACGGCGCCCAGCATGGTCGTCAGCACGATCAGGCCGCCGATAAGCGTGACCACGACGGACACCACCACGGCAAAGCGCGTGAGCTGGTCGATGGTCTCGGCGCGCAGCGAAACAGCCTGCCGCACGGCCGTCACCCGCCCCTGGGGCAGGACCTCGCTGATCTGACGCACCAGTTCTTCGACGGGGCAATCGCTGCAGAGCGCCGCGATCTCGACCAGGTTGATCTGTCCCGGCTGCTGGGCGATCTCCTGGGCCAGGGTCAGGTCCACAAAGAGGATCTGGTCATCCTGCGAGCCGTTCTCGTCCAGCACGCCCGCGATCTCGAGGGTGCGGTCCTGTACGAGCAGGCTATCGCCGGGGGCCAGGCCCAGATCCTCGGCGAGCCGGTATCCCAGTACGGCCTGGTCTCGACGCGGCTGATGGCCGTGAGGCTGTGCCATGGCCGCGTGGCTGCCCAGCGTGGCGACAGGTGCCTCGGTGGCGCCCACAGGATAGACGCCCTCTACCTGCCACCATTGCTTGAGGCGCACCTCGTCGGGGAAAATGACCCCGGCCATCAGCACCTCGCGGGACTCGATGCTCACGGCCGAGAGCAGCTTGGGCGCCACAACGCTGAGGTTGCGCGCATTGCGGATGTGGTTGATCGGCTCGAGGTCGGCCAGCATCAGTTGGCCCACGTCATAGGCTGCCGAGCCGACTGTGATGCCGCCGTAGGAGACGGCCAGGTCGCTGGCCCGGGGCACGATCACGATGTTGGCCCCAAACTCGTCCATGCGATGGGCCACCGTATGGTTCATGCTGCGGGTGATGGTGATCAGGGTCACCAACGTGGCCACCGCTGCCGCCAGGCTGAGCAGCAGCAGAGTCATCCGTCCGAGACGGCGGCGCAGGCCCTTGAGCGAGATGTCATAGAGTCGCACGTCCGCCTCCTAGAAATAGTCTGCGCCGGCCACGATATCGGACACCTGAATCACGACCAGATCACCGACGATGGCGCGGCGCAGGGGCGCCGGGTTGCACCCGCCCCGCTCGACGTTGATCTGATCGGTGGGGAAACGCCGGCCACACAGGATGCAGATCATGTCGTCGCCATCCTGCACATAGCCGCGCTTGGCGGGGTAGCAGTCATCGCAGGCGTTGAACGCGGCGCGGATCACGCCATCGCTGCTCTGCACGACAAAGAACTCGATGGGCTGGTCGCCATGCATGTAGGTGTAATGGCGGGCGATCCCGTCGCCAAATTCGGACACCGGCAGGCGCACCGAGCCATTGTCGGCCAGCACGACGGGGTAGGGATCGTGGCCCATCGTGGCGGCGATGGGCGCCGCGGCGCCTACCACCGTGGGCGTGTCGGGCACGTTGCGCGGCCCACCAGTGAGCATGACGGTGGCCCCCAGGACGATGACGGCCAGCGCCACAGCGGCAAGGATGAAAAGGCGCGGCGTACTCGGCTTGGCCGCGGGGCTTGATGTCGCGAATCGCTCACGCTTGGCATCCCGGGTGTTGGGCCTGTTTGTCATTTTGGCTCCCAATGCCATGCCGAATCAATGTAATGGAGGGCCCATGCTGCCTCGGTATGTACCGAGGCAGCATGGGAGGGGAACGGGACAAATGTCATGTACCCACATAGCGGGCGTATAGCGTGCGCGCCAAGGCCTCATCGGTGGTGCCCTTGACAATGGCACGCCCGGTGGGGAAGAGCACCAGCTCGGCGCCATCCACGACAAAACTGAGCAAAAAGCCGTTGTTGGTCACCTCTCCGGCGCGGGCCAGGCGCGCCTCTAGCGCCTCCAGCGAGATCTGGCGTTCCTCGGCGGGCGAGATCTGCACGGCGTTGCGGCCGCACATGCTCGTCGTGAACGTGGTGCGCTCGCCCGTGAGATAGTCGTAGGTCCCCCCGCAGGCAGGGCAGTCGGCCCGGCGATCCAGCTCGACGACGCGCGTCTCGCCGTGCCACACGTCGAGCAGCAGGACGCCCTCGCGGGGCGGCTGGCCGGACAGCAGGCGCAGCGCCTCGGCCGCCTCCCACGAGCCGATGATCCCCGTCACCGGGGCCAGGACGCCCTCGCTGTCGCAGGTGGGCATGACCCCCGGCGGCGGCACGTCGGCGATGAGGCAGCGCAGGCAGGGCGTCTCGTGGGGGATGATGGTCATGGCGTTGCCCTGGGCGCCCAGCGCGGCGCCGTATACCCAGGGGATGCCCAGCTTGAGGCACGCGTCATTGACCAGCAGGCGGGTCTCGAGGTTGTCGGTGCCGTCCAGCACCAGATCGGCGCCCTGGAGCGTCTCCAGGATGTTGCCGGCGTGCAGGTCGCGGGTGAGCGGCTCGAGGGCGATGGTGCTGTTGATCTCGGCGAGGCGGCGCGCAGCGGCCACGACCTTGGGCAGGCGCTCTTGTGCGTCCGCCTCGGTGAACAGGGTCTGGCGCTGGAGGTTGCTGAGCTCGACAAAGTCACGATCGATGAGCCGCAGCGTGCCCACGCCGGCCCGGCACAGCGTATCGGCGATTACCGTGCCCAGGGCGCCCAAGCCCACGATGGCGACCGTGGCGGTGCCCAGGGCGCGCTGGCCCTCGGCGCCGATGCCGCGGAAGAGGACCTGCTTGGCGTAGCGTTCATTCTGTGCTTCCGAGCCTGGGATCATGTTGGGCATCTGTGGCGCTCCTCGTGTCAGCGGGGCACGGGCGCCATGGCGCGCAGGCTTTCCACCGCACGCACCAGCACGTCCAGGGTATAGTCGATATCCTCCATGCCGGTGCTCCTGCCGAGAGAAAAGCGCAGGCTGCCTGTGGCCCTGGGGCGAGTCACGCCCATGGCCAGCAGAACATGGGAGGGATCGACGGCGCCCGAAGCGCACGCCGAGCCGGTGGAGACCGCAATGCCCTGGCTGTCCAGCATCAGGAGCAGCGACTCGCCCTCGGCGCGGCCAAAGCTCATGTTCAGGATGTGGGGTAGGCGGCGGCCCACAGGCGGGCCGTTACGGGATACGCCGGGCACCTGCTCAAAGATGCCGGTCTCCAGGCGATCCGCCAGCTCGATGAGCCGCTCGGTCTCGGCGGGGCGCTCCTGCTCGGCGAGCTCCATCGCCTTGGCCAAGCCCACGATGCCGGCCACATTCTCGGTACCGGGTGCCAGCTTGCGCTCCTGGCTGCCGCCAAAGCGCAGGGGGGCAATGGGCGTGCCGGCGCGCACATAGAGGGCGCCTACGCCTCGGGGGCCGTAAAACTTGTGGGCCGTAAGCGAGAGCAGGTCCACGCCCAGGGCCTCGACGTTTACCGGCAGCTTGCCCACCGCCTGGACGGCATCGGTGTGGACCAGGGCCCCGACGGCCTGCGCCATTTTGGCCACCTCGGCCAC
>SKRJ01000454.1 GCA_007118555.1 Anaerolineae bacterium
GGCTAAACACGTTGGTTCGCACCAGGAACATGCTGATCAGGGTGCTGAGGCCGGATCCAGAAAAGAGCATGGCCAGCACCACGAACTGATACAGCGCGGCATAGACCGGGTCGCTGCCCGCCAGGATCATGCCCGTCATCAGCCCGGGAATCCAGACGATGCCCAGCGAGCGCAACGAGTTGAGCTGCGGGATCAACCCGGCCTCGGTGGCGGCCTGCACATGGTGGCGCACGGCGACCCGGGGATCGGCCCCCAGCGCCAGCGCCGCGTCGATCTCGCCCACATGCGACTCGATCTCGGACTGGAACCGATCCAGCGAGAGCGCCACGGTGTTCATGGCGTTGGCAATGATCATGCTCCCCACCGGGATCACGGCCCCCATCTCCCAGTCGATCACCCCGACCAGGGTCATGGCCACGATCAGCAGCCCCGATCCAAGGCCGATGCCTCGAAAGCAAACCCACCACACCCGCGGGATCGCCTTGGAGCGGCGTGCAGCGATCGACGAGCCGGCAAACTGCATGGCGAGCAGTACAGGCACCGCCGCCCACAACGGCTGATCCAGCAGCAGGAACAGCACCGACCCCATCGCCAGCACCTGCACGAGGCCGCGCAACAGGGCGATGCCGGTCTCTTGGCCCATATGGATGCTCTGCCGGCGGGCGTACAGAATGACCCCCAGGGCCAAGAGTACGGTGATCAAGGCCTGGGCCGCCCCCAGCTGCAGGTCGGTGGCAAAGAGCTCAGTCAGCATCCAGGACCTCCTCCGCGGGGCCCATGGCGATCAGCCGCCCCTCACGGATCAGCATGGCTCGCTCGGCCAGCCGTCGGGCCTGCGCCATATCGTGGGTGACAATGAGGCAGGTCAGTTGCTGTGTCGAGATGATCTCGCGGATCAGAGCCTCGACCTCTTGTTCGGCGTCATGATCCAGGGCTGAGGTGGGCTCGTCGAGCAGCAGGACCTCGGGATCATTGGCCAGCGTGCGCGCCAGCGAGACGCGTTGCGCCTCTCCCACGGACAGATTGCCAACGTCGCGTGTCGCATATCCCCCCAGGCTTACCCGCTCGAGCAGCTCGTCGATCTCAGAGTCGCCCAGTTCCTCGCCGCGCTGGGCAGGCCCAAAGCGCAGGTTCTCTGCCACGGTGCCGGTAAAGAGATACGGAAGCTGCATCACCATGCCCAAACGGCGTCGCAGTTCCTGGGGCGCGATTTCGGTGTAATCTTGCCCCTCGAGATAGACCTTGCCCGAGGTGGGCTCTGCCAGACGATTGAGCAGCCGCAGAAAGGACGACTTGCCGGCACCGCTGGGCCCGGCCACGGCTACCACGTCACCCCGCTCGATCTCGACGCTGATCGCATCCAGGATCTGCTGGCCGTTCCTCTGCCAGCACAATTCTTCGGTTCTTAGATAAACAAAACCCTCATTTGACTCGGTAGTTGCGGTTTCCGCCTCGGATCTATGTCTCATCGCTCTTGGCTTGCTCCCAGAGTTCGTCCATTTCGGACATCGACATCTCCTCCAGCGCCATTCCCTTGCGGTGGGCGTCGGCCTCGATATGGCCAAACCGCCTGCGAAAGCGCAGGTTGGCCTCACGCAGCGCGCTCTCGGGGTCGATGTCGTACCAGCGGGCCAGGTTGACCAGGGAAAAGAGCAGGTCGCCCAGCTCGGCCGCCCGGCTGGCCTCATCCGGCGCCTGGGCGAACTCGTCGATCTCCTCCTTGAGCTTGGTCACCACGCCATCCACGGCGGGCCAATCGAACCCAACCCGCGCCACCCGGTGCTGAATCGCCAGCGCCTGGGCCAGAGCGGGCAGCGCGGTGCTGATGCTGGCCAGCATCGAGGTGAACGCCTCGGCCTGCTCGCCACGCTCCTCGCGCTTGATCTGCTCCCAGCTCAGCAACACCGCCTGGGCATCCTCGGCCTCCTCTTCCGCAAAGACATGGGGGTGGCGCCGGATCAGTTTTTCGATGGCATGGCCCATGCTGTCCACCAGGCGGAAATCGCCGTTCTCGGTCGCGATCTGGGCGTGAAACAGGATCTGGAGCAGCAGATCGCCCAGCTCCTCGCAGAGCGAGGCCATGTCGCCCTCATCGAGAGCCTCCAGCACCTCGTAGGTCTCTTCCAGGAGCGAGCCCCGCAACGACTCGTGGGTCTGCTCGCGGTCCCAGGGGCAGCCGTTGGGCGCCCGCAGGCGCGCCATCACCTCCTGGTAGCTGGAAAGAGAGCTGGGGGCGGGCATCGGGGGCACGTATACCGAGGAGAGGTGATCCAGATCGTCCTGGCGATCCAGCTCGTACAGGGGCATCTCGCGCAGGCTCTGGCTGGCCAGGCCGGCGTGCAGCACGAGGCGGATCAGATGCTCGTCTGGATAGAGGCCCAGCAGGGTCATCTTGATGTCGGCTGCCATCTGCCGGTTGTACACCTGGACGATCAGCGCCGGCACGTCGGGGTCCAACGGCGGGTGCAGGCGTTGCGCCAGCAGGGTGCCGTCACAGATCTGCAGCCCGTCAAAGGGGTCGCAGCCCAGGGCGTGGCAGGTGGGCTCTAAAAAGCTGACGCCCGCCACCAGGCGCACCGGCAGCTCGGCGGCTTGCGCCTGATCGACGATCAGGCGCACCGTCGTCTCGCCCATGGAGGGATCGCCGGGCACCACATAGACCACGCCGCTCTCCTCGCGTGCCAGGGCGACGACCTGGCGGGCGATCTCGGCGTACACCTCCTCAAAGGAGGCGTGCTGCTCGTACAGGGCGTCGAAACTGTGGTATTCTGGTCCCGGCGGCAGCGCATCCAGGCCGGGGTGTTGGCGTGTCCGCAGGTACACGGCGGGGGCCGATTCGAGCGTGGCCCAGGCCTCACGGGTGATCAGACCGGGATCGCCGGGACCCAGGCCCACGATAGTGATGCGGATGCTCATGGATTGTCCTTTGCCTTTCGGGTTGCTGTCGTGCATTATAGTGCCGGGGTGCTGGCGTGGCAAAGCTCTGGGGCCAGCAGGATGGCGTCTAAACTCGACATAAACGCGGAGCGCTTTAGTCGTACGTGATTTCATGCTATAATAGGGTATCATGGCTACCAAAGTTGAGGTTGCTTCGATCCCAGCTCAGGCAGAAGAGCTTTTCGACAGGGTCAAGGGGCTCTATCCGGACGCCCTTGACGACGTCAAACGCGCCGTTGATTTTGCCGCCGAGGCTCACGGCGATCAAGTCCGTGCCTCGGGCGAGCCGTATGTCATCCATCCCATCGAGGTGGCGATCATCCTGCTCGATCTGCAGCTCGATCAGGATGCCATCACGGCCGCCGTCCTGCATGATGTGATCGAAGACACAGAGCTCACGTATGAGGATCTGCGCCAGGAGTTTGGCGAGAGCGTGGCCACCCTGGTGGAGGGGGTCACCAAGCTCAAGCGTGTCAAGCTCAAGAGCAAGGTCGATCGGGTGGCCCTGGACGAGGAGCAGGCCGAGAATCTTCGCAAGATGTTCCTGGCCATGGTCAATGACGTCCGGGTGGTGATCATCAAGCTGGCCGACCGGCTCCACAATATGCGCACCCTGAGCTATCTCCCCGAGGACAAGCAAAAGCGGGTGGCCCGCGAGACGCTGGACGTGTTTGCCCCTCTGGCCAATCGGCTCGGTATCTGGCAGATCAAGTGGCAGCTCGAGGACCTCTCCTTTCGCTACCTCCAGCCCGACCAGTATCACACCATTGCCCAGCTCCTGGCCGAGCAGCGGGCCCAACGTGCCGAGTATCTGGAGCGTGCCATCTCGCTGGTGCGTGATCGGCTCGATCAGGAGGGCATCCAGTATCGCATCACCGGCCGGCCCAAGCATCTCTATAGCATCTATCGCAAGATGCGGGAAAAGGACCGCGATTTCGATCAGATCTATGACCTGCACGGCATTCGCATCATCGTCCAACACGAGCGCGAGTGCTACCACGCATTAGGCGTTATCCATAGTCTCTGGCGGCCGATTGCGGGAGAGTTTGACGACTATATTGCGCTGCCCAAGGACAATGGCTACCAGTCTCTGCA
>SKRJ01000335.1 GCA_007118555.1 Anaerolineae bacterium
CGTTGCTCTCCTCACGCCCCCCGCGCCCGGTATTGCAACGCCTCGGCCAGGTGCGGGGCGCGGATGGCGTCAGATGCCGCCAGGTCGGCGATGGTGCGGGCCAACTTGAGCACGCGGTGATAGCCCCGGGCGCTGAGGCCCAACTGGCGCATGGCGGCCTTGATCAGGGCGCGGCCCGCGTCGTCCAACTCGCAGTGGCGGCGCACCTCGCCGGGGCCCATGTCGGCGTTGCAGGTCAGCGGCGTGTCCTCCAGACGGGCCTGCTGCCGGGCGCGGGCCGCCTCCACCCGTGCGCGGACCTCCGACGAGGGCTCGCCCAGCGTCTCGCCCGCCAGCTTTTCATAGTCCACAGCGGGCACCTCGGTGTGGATGTCGATGCGGTCCAGCAGGGGCCCCGAGATGCGCTTTTGGTACGACTCGATCAGGCTGCGGCTGCAGGTACAGTCGTGGCTGGAATCGCCGTGATAGCCGCAGGGGCAGGGGTTCATGGCGCCCACCAGCATGAAATTGGCGGGAAAGCTCAGCGAGCCCGTAGCCCGCGAGATGGTCACGACCTTGTCCTCCAGGGGCTGGCGGAGCACCTCGAGGGTACGCATGCCAAACTCGGGCAGCTCGTCGAGAAAGAGCACGCCCCGGTGTGCCATCGAGACCTCACCGGGCCGGGGCCAGTGCCCGCCGCCCACCAGCCCTGCCTGTGAGATGGTGTGGTGGGGGGCGCGAAAGGGCCGCAGGCGGATCAGCGGGCTGTCTGCGGGAAGCATTCCGGCCACCGAATAGATCTTGGTGACGTCCAGCGCCTCGCCAATCGCCATGCGGGGCAGGATCGAGGGCAGCGCCCGGGCCAGCAGCGTCTTGCCCGAGCCGGGCGGCCCGCTCATGAGCACGCAGTGCCCCCCGGCGGCAGCCACCTCCAACGCCCGCTTGACGTGCTCCTGGCCGCGGATCTCGGCGAAGTCCACCGGCACCGGCGGCTCCTCCTCGTCCAGCGGCGAGCCATTGGTGGTATAGGGCGCAATGGGCAGCAGGTTGTTGAGGTGCATGGCCAACTGACCCAGGCTCTCGACGGGATAGACGGTGACGCCGGGGATCAGAGCGGCCTCGGGGGCGTCCTCGGATGGCACATGGATGCGGGTGATGCCCTGATCGCGGGCCACCGACACCATGGACAGGATGCCGTTGACGTGGCGCACGCCGCCATCCAGCGAGAGCTCGCCGATGTAGAGCTCTTGCCCGTCCACCGGGGGCACCATGTTGCCGCCCGCCAGGATGCCCACCGCGATGGGCAGATCATAGGCGGGGCCCTCCTTGTGCAGGTCGGCCGGCGCCAGGTTGATGGTGACCCGATTCTGGGGAAAGGCCAGACGCGAGTTGTGGATGGCCGAGCGCACCCGCTGGCGCGACTCCTGAATGGCGGCATCGGGCAGGCCTACGATGTCAATGACCCCCACCTGTCCCGGATGCACGTCCACCTCGACATCGACCAACACGCCTTCCAGCCCCACGAGGGCGCAACTGGTGATCTTGGCCAGCACGTCGCCGCCTCCTTGCTGCTACCGTCCCGGTTGAGCGTTGCGCGGGAGTGTAGCATAGCGTCACAGGGCGTGGCAAGCGCATCGACGCAAGGGGCACGTTTGCCCTGCCTCTTGAACAGTTCGCCGTTGACGACAAGCGATAGGTTGACATATGATGGTATTATGGATAGCTCCTTGTCGTGTCTTGCGGCGCACAGCTCGAACACCATACGTGTTCCACGGTGTAGATCGGACCAGAGCCATTCAGGAGGATTACCATGTGTATAGAAGGAAACGTTGCTTCTCTCGACAATAGCGCAGTGGACGATCTCAGAGCATCGTTTCGCGGCGAACTGATCCGTCCCGGAGAGTCTGGTTATGAACATCACAGAAAGGTGTGGAATGGCTCCATCGACCGGCATCCCGGGCTCATTGCGAGATGTACCGGCGTTGCTGATGTCTTGGCGGCCACGCGGTTTGCGCGCAAGCACGAGCTGCTGGTGGCGGTGCGCGGTGGTGGACACAGCTTTCCGGGGCTGTCCACATGCGATGACGGCCTCGTGATCGATCTCGGCCCCATGAAGGGGATCCGCGTGGATCCCGAGGCCCGGACGGCCCGTGTACAGGCGGGCGTCGAGATCGGCGAGCTCGATCACGAGGCACAAGAGTTTGGGTTGGTGGCGCCAGCGGGAATCGTCTCGGACACAGGGGTGGCGGGGTTGACACTTGGTGGAGGCACCGGCTGGGTGATGCGCAAGTTTGGCCTCACCATCGACAATCTGCGATCGGTCGATCTCGTCACGGCGGACGGTAGCTACATCAAGGCCAGCGAAAAGGAGAACGCCGATCTCTTTTGGGGTGTACGTGGCGGAGGAGGCAACTTTGGCATCGTCACCGAGTTCGAGTTCCAGCTCCATCCGGTGGGCCCTCACGTGATGGCAGGTCCCATCTTTTGGTTGATGGAAGATGCGTCCGAGGTTCTGCGCTTTTACCGCGACTGGGTCGCTGACTGCCCCGATGAGCTGATGACGATCATCGGGCAACGCAAGGCGCCCGCCCTGCCGGCGCTCCCCGCCGAGTTGGTGGGCAAGCATGTGCTTGCTATTGTCACCTGCTATGCAGGCCCTGTCGAGGAGGGCGAGCGGGTCGTGCAACCCCTCAAGGCGCTCGGGTCGCCCGTGCTCGACCTGTGCATGCCCAAGCCGTTCGTCACACATCAGCAGATGTTCGATGCCTCTTTCCCTCGGGGCCAATGGTACTATGTGCGTGCCTGCGATGTAGACGCACTGAATGATGACATCCTCGAGATTATGACAGAGTATGGTAGGCGCATCGAATCGCCTATTACGGGGCTCACCCTCTGGCAGATGGGAGGCGCGGTTTCCCGCGTGGGCATGGACGAGACCGCGTTTCACGGGCGCGATGCCGGCTTTGCCTTTAACATCAGCGGCAACAGCGTGTCCGCCGACGGGTTCGAGGCCGAGCGAAAGTGGGCGAGGGACTACTGGGCGGCACTTGAGCCCTATCACACCAGCGTATACGTCAACTTTCTTATGCAAGAGGGCGAGGAACGTGTCCGGCAAGCCTATGGCGCAGCCAAGTACGACCGTCTCAAGGCGCTCAAGCGCAGGTACGATCCGACCAACTTTTTCCGGCTGAACCAGAACATCCGTCCGGACTAGATGCGAGCCTGTATCCCTGTGTCAGGTAGCGTAGGCTTCGAACGAGGGCCTCGCGCAAGACGGCCGCCGTCTCGCGCTGCCTGCTTGCTTTTGCCGGCGAGAACGGGCAGACTCGCCTGCCCGTTGCATGTTCAGCTCGACACCAATCCCCACGTCTTTTCGCGCCGCCAAGGCGCAACGGAGGAATCAGCGCCATCGCGCCATAGTTGACATCTTGATCAAAATACTCTAGTTTTAGATGGTGCCGCCACGTGATGCGGTGGCGCAACATGATGCAACGACGAGAGCGACCAAAAGGCCACGACAGGAAAGGAAGCAGATGAAGTACCATCGCAACATACTCGGGGCCATCGGTGGCACGCCGCTGGTGCAGCTCAACCGCGTGACAGAGAATCACGATGTGACCCTGTTGGCCAAGGTCGAGGCGTTGAACCCCGGGGGCAGCGTCAAGGACCGCATCGGCCTGGCGATGATCCAGGACGCCGAGCGCCGGGGCCTGCTCAAGCCGGGCTATACCATCATCGAGGCCACGGCGGGGAACACCGGCGTCGGGCTGGCCCAGGCCGCTGCCATCAAGGGCTATCGCACCATCTTTGTCATGCCGGACAAGATGAGCGACGACAAGGTCCAGCTCCTCAAGGCCTATGGCGCCGAGATCGTGATCACTCCCACCGCCGTCGAGCCTGACTCGCCCGAGTCCTACAACGGTGTCGCCGACCGCCTGGCGCGCGAGATGCCGCATAGCTTTCGCCCCAACCAGTTCGGCAACCAGGAGAACCCCAACATCCACTATCAGACCACGGGTCCCGAGATCTGGCATGATACCGA
>SKRJ01000194.1 GCA_007118555.1 Anaerolineae bacterium
CAGTGACAGCAGCCATCAGTGGACGATGCACGCCCAGCACTATTTGCCGCAGTCGGGGCCCAACCAGGGACCCTTTCCCCTGGAGCAGGTGCGGGCCATCTCGCAGCAAGTCTATGGCAACCCCGACGTGTGCGACCCCGCCTTTGACTATGATCCGCCTGTCGCCAAGGCGATCCCCGCCATCTGGCACACCGACCGGGCCATGGTCGTGGATTCGCTGGTGCTGTGCGATTACGAGCACTCGCGAGTGTTTAGCGTGGACAGCGACGACGGTATGGCCGACATCGACCTGCCCGCCAAGCTGTTCTCGGCCTGCACCGGCCACGAGCTGGACCGCGAGGCGCTGGATCGGGCGGGCGAGCGCATCTGGAACCTGCTGCGGGCCATCGATGTGCGCGATTTCGGACGGGATCGGGCGGTGGACGAGGCAACGCTGAACACGTTTCTCTTTCCCGGCAAGGACGACGGCGTGCTGCTGGATCGGGAGCGGTTCCTGCCGCTGCTGGACGCCTATTATATGCTACGCGGGTGGAATCCCGCCAATGGCTGGCCAACGGAGGCCAGATTGGGTGCATTGGGACTGGAGGATGTGGCGCAAGAGCTGGCCCGGCGAGGACGCCTGGGCTGAATATCGCAAGGAAGGATACGTCAATGATGACATCACGGGAACGCGTATTTGCGGCGCTGAATCATGGGCAGGTGGACAGGCCGCCCATCGACCTGGGGGGGCATCGCTCCTCGGGGATCATGGCCATGGCGTACAAGCGCCTCAAGGAGTATTTGGGCATTCACACGGGCGACATCTATGTCTATGATGTGCCCCAACAACTGGCCATCATCGAGCCGCCGGTGCTGGATCGTTTCGGCGTGGACACCATCGAGCTGGGGCGCGGCTTTGCTCTGACGCCCGAGGATTGGCGCGACTGGGTGCTGCCCGACGGCACGCCCTGCAAGATCCCGGCCCACATCCAGCCGGTGTCGGACGGCGAGGGTGGTTGGCGCATCGAGCACGAAGATGGCACACTCCTGGGCGTGCAGCGAGCGGGGAGCCTCTATTTCGAGCAGACCCGCTACCCGCTGGCGGACTCTGTGGGCGATGCGTGGGATCTGGATGACGCGTTCGACCATAGCATGTGGCAGCGGCTGGGAACGCCGCCCGCGCCCCTGTCGTACACCGACGAGCACCTGGAGCGCCTGGCGCAGGGCGCCCGAGCGCTGCGCGCGTCGACCGATCGGGCCATCATCGGCCTATTCGGTGGCAACCTGCTGGAGGCGGGCCAGTTCCTGTTCCGCAACGACAACTTTTTCCTGCTGCTGGCGGGCGAGCCCGAGCGGGCGCACCGTTTCTTGGACCAGCTCGTCGAGCGGCATCTGGACCATCTGGAGCGGTTCTGCGCTGCCGTGGGGCCTTATGTCGACATTATCCTGTTCGGTGACGACCTCGGGATGCAGACGGGGCCCCAGATCTCGCCCCGCATGTACGCCGAGTTCTTTCAGCCGCGGCAAAAGGTGCTCTGGAAGCGCGCCAAAGAGCTGGTGCCCGTCAGGGTGATGCTGCATTGCTGCGGTGGGGTCTATCCCCTGATTCCGGGTATGATCGAGGCCGGGCTGGATATCCTGCAGCCGGTGCAGACCACGGCCCAGGGCATGGAGGCGACGCAGCTCAAGCGCGCGTATGGGCGCGATCTGTGCCTGTGGGGTGGCGGCTGTGATACGCGCGAGATGTTGCACCGCGGAACCCCCGACGAGGTGCGCGACCATGTGAAGCGGAATCTGGAGGTGCTGGCGCCGGGCGGGGGGTTTGTCTTTCAACAGGTACACAATATCCAGGCCGATGTGCCGCCCGAGAATATCGTTGCCATGCTGGATGCCGTGCGGGAAGACGCATGGGCGACGAGTCACTCGGGATCCACAGAGGCCATTGCAGGGAGGACATGATGACTGAGGGCTCGTATTCGAGAAAAGAGATCGTGACGCAGGCGGCCAGTTGGCAGGGGGCCCTGGATGCGGTCGAGAGCCATCGCGAGGTGTTGGAGCGTTGGCTGGAGATCAACGGGCGACAGGAGCTGCTTTTTACCGGCTGTGGCTCGACCCACTATCTGGCGCTGTTTGCGGCCCCCTATTTCCAGGCGGTCACCGGCTGGCTCTGCCGGGCGGCCCCCTCGTCAGAGTTGATGTGGCAGACCGCCTCGCTCTTGGCCCAGGGCTCGGCGCCGGGCATCATCGCCCTTTCACGTTCGGGCGAGACCAGCGAGACGGTTATGGCGGTGGAAAAGCTGGTCGAGCGAGGCTCGCGGGCCCTGGCCATCAGCTGCTACGACTCTACGCCTCTGTCTGCCGCTGTGCAACGCACCATCGCCATTCCCGAGGGCCGCGAGCAGAGTTTTGCGCAGACGCGCTCCTTTGCCGGGATGCTGGTGGCCGCACAGGCGCTGGCCAGCATCGCGGCCCGGGACGTGACCCTCTGGAACGAGCTCCATCTGTTGCCAGAGCTGGGCGAGGGGCTGATCGCCCGTGCTGATCCTGTAGCGCGTTCCTTTGGCGAGGATGCGTCGATCCAGCGCATCAGCTTTTTGGGCTCGGGGCCGCTCTATGGGCTGGCCAACGAGGCCACCGTCAAGATGAAAGAGATGTCCCTCACACAGGCCGAGGCGTATCACTTTATGGAGTTTCGCCACGGCCCCATGTCCATGGTGGATGAAGAACACCTGATCGTGGCGTTGCTCTCGGAAGAGATGCGCCCCTACGAGGTGAGCGTCCTGCGCGATCTCAAGGCCGTGGGCGCCCGCATTCTGGTGATCGGCAACGATCCCACGGGATTGGGCACTCTGGCCGATGGCGTACTTGATCTGGAGACGACGCTGCCCGAGCGGGCCCAGCCGGTGCTCTACCTGCCGATGCTGCAACTGATGGCCTACTATCGATCCTTGGACAAGGGCCTCAACCCGGACCGGCCCCGCAATGTGGTCATGGCCATTGTGCTTTCTGGCGCGGACAGGGTGGACGATGACTAGACGGGCGTATGATCTTCTGGTCGTGGGAGAGCTCAATGTCGACATCCTGGTCAAGGGCGATGTCGAGCCCGTGTTTGGCCAGGTGGAAAAGCTTGTGGACAGCCTGCAAGTCACGGGCGGTGGCTCGGCGGCGATCTTTGCCGCGGGGGCGGCCCGCATGGGGCTGCGGGTGCTCTTTGCCAGCGTCGTGGGCGACGACCTGTTCGGGCGGTTGATGCTGGATCTGATGCGTGATGCGGGCGTGGACGTCTCCCATGTGGTGGTGGACCCGGAACTGGCGACGGGGTCCACCATCCACCTGCTGCGCGACGATGGCGACCGCGCTATGCTCACCGACCTGGGCTCGATCGCCCATGTCAGCCACGATCTGGTGGACGCCGACTGGTACAACGACGTGCGGCATCTTCACGTGGCCAGCCCCTTTTTGCTGGAGCGGCTCGCTCCCTCGCTGCCCGAGATGATGCGCCTCGCCAATCGCGCGGGCATGACCGTGTCGATGGACACCAACTGGGATCCGGCCGAGGAATGGGCGCTGCCCGGTTTCTACGAGCACCTGGACGTGCTCTTGCCCAACGAGAACGAGCTGCTGGCGCTGGCGGGCAAGACAAGTCTGGAGGCTGCCATCGACGCCATGCTGGAGCAGGTGCCGGTGCTGGCGGTCAAGCGCGGGGCAGAGGGGGCACTGGGCGCCCAGGGCCAGGCGCGCATCGAGACGTCCATCTTCAACGTGGATGTACAGGACACCACCGGGGCCGGCGATACCTTTGACGCGGGGTTCCTGGCCGCCTGGCTGGCCGGTGGCACGCTGCACCAGTCGCTGGTGCTGGGCTCGGCCTGCGCCGCCCTGACCATGACCCAGGTGGGCGGTTTCAATGGCCAGCCGGGCTGGGACGAGGCGCTGGCCCTGGTCGAAAGCCAGACGCCGGAGCACGCGCCGGGGCTACGGTCGTTGGTGCGTTAGGCATCCAGCGCCTGGCCGCACGCGTCGCGCAGG
>SKRJ01000078.1 GCA_007118555.1 Anaerolineae bacterium
CAGAGCCAGTGACGGCACTGGACGTTTGTGCAGCCACGAATCGCCAAGGTTTGAGCGAAAATGTGCCATTTCGCCATTGACATATCGGCCTGGTTATAGTAAAACGGAAACACAGCTTGGCACAGCTAGCGCAACGAATCTCGGACGTGGGCGGAGGGCCCATTACTGCGTAGCCAAGCGCACAAAAGATCGGCATCCGCCGCTGATCCAGCATTGAGAACCGGCCGCGATTCTTCAAAAGGAATGCCCATCGGACGTCGTCCACAAGCGATCGGGCGCCGCCAGAGTCACATACGCATCGCCTCGGATCGTCTTGTGGAGAAATCATATAAAGCAGGTCCGGCATCACCGACATATGCACGGCCGGTCGATTTGTCGCCTCCCTCACCTACCTGCCGATGGGCTCTCCGCATCGCGGCATAGATGTCTCTTGCGCCCCGGGCCAGAGGCATAGTCGATGGAGGCATGACCATGAACGCGATGCGGGTTCATCTCTTTGGCCGATTCCGTGTCGAGTCGGACCAGGGAGAACTGGCAGGCCTGGAAGCGTGCAAGGAGCAGACATTGCTGGGGTATCTCTTGCTCCACCAGGAGCGCCCTCACTCGCGAGAGGTATTGGCCTCGTTGCTCTGGGGAAACTATACCACGGCCCAATCTCGCAAGTATCTGCGCCAGGCCATCTGGCACATAAACTCTCAACTGCAAGAGCAACGGAATGGCAGCGGGGCCACCCTGATCGTTGCCGAACAGGAGTGGGTCCAGCTCAATCACGATCTTGACCTCTGGGTCGATGCGCTGGCCTTTGAGGAGACTTGTGCCTGGGTACGTGGCACGCCGAGCCACGAGATGTCGGACGAGGGCGTCAAGGCGCTTCAGACGGCCGCCCAGATCTATGTCGGGGACTTTTTAGAGGGCTGCTACGAGGATTGGTGCATCCTGGAACGAGAGCGGTTGCAGAATATGTACCTTGGGTTGCTGGGCAAACTGCTCCAGAGTTGCGAAGCGCGCCACGAGTACGAAGCCGGCCTGGCGTACGGCCACGCGATCTTGCGCTATGATCGGGCGCATGAACGCACGCATCGTCAGCTCATGCGCCTGTACTATATGGCCGGCAACCGCACCGACGCCCTGCGCCAGTTCCAACGTTGCGCAACGGCCCTGCGCGAGGAACTCGACGTCGAGCCGTCGCGGCTCACGATCGAGCTCCATGAACAGATTCGCGCCGACAGGCTGGACGAGCTCTCCCCGGCACCGGACGAGGCAAAGAGCGCAGGGCCGACTACGCTGCCCGAGATATTGGCTCACCTCAAGCGGCTCCAGAGCTTGATGGATGGCATTCAGGGCGAGCTCCGGCGCGATATCGATATGGTGCAGGCTGCGCTACATAGCGCCGAGTAACGCTCGCTCTACTGATGATACCGTTCGTCCAGAAAAGCCTGTTCACGCTCATCGGGGAACCATCCGAGGGCATGATAGGCAAGCGGCTTGCGCATGTGAATGCCCTCGCCTGGCACTGTTGCATCCCAATGGCGCAGCCAATCACGAACCTTGTCGGTCAGCAGTAGAACGGATTGCCCATAGACCTCTGTCCACATCCAGCAAACGTCCTGCTCTGGATGATGAAAGGTCAGATAGAACCCATAGCGAGGCAATCCTGGATAGCTCCTCTTGTCTGCAGCGTGAGGTGAGCGAACGATCGATCGGCCACATGTCGCACACACGGTGCCGTACAGCCCATAGGGGGCGGCCGGCCAGCCCGAGTCCATGCTAGAGTACATGCCCCAGTACGCGCGATCACTTCCCTCGACCTCGACCGGGAAAAGGGACAGTCCGTCGTCAAGGCCGTCCTCTTTCAGCGCCTGACACAGATCGTCGGACGCGACATAGCTACGGCAGGGGCTATCCACCCAGAACATCGCCGGGGGCGTTCGTCCGGGCAGTTGCAGATGCAGTCGGGGCTCATCGCTGATGTGCCTCACTACATACCCGCAATCGGGGCACCGCTCCTCGCGGATAACCGCATCCTCGACCACATGTATGCCCTCCAACTGTCCGCCGGAGAGGCGCACCAGCCTGGCAGTCAGTGCGTCCTGCTCCGAGTAGCGACGCATTCCCTCTTCTCTGATCGTGCGTATGCTTTGTTCCTCCAACCATCTCCGTAGCACCGGGATGAACCCGAAATCCTCCTCCTCAAGGGTCCATTCATGAGCGTATTGCTCCGCCAGGGGATATCGCATGGTAGGGATATCGCCCAATTCGTGGGGCACATTCAGGTCTTGCTCCTGGACCAGAGCCGTTATGCGATAGAGTCGTTCCATAAGGTTGCCTCATTCATGCTCGCAGATGCGTCGCTCATCTCGATCACTTTGGAATGAGCGCATCGTAGGTTTTCTTGGCCTCATTGATAAAGGTCGTGGCTGCCTCTGCGCCCTGCCCTGCGATTTTCCCCAGCACCTGCTGGTATGAGTCAATCAACAACTTGTGTACACGGTCCAGGGCTAATGGGTTGCCACTGACATAGGCCTGCCAATCGTCCTTGTCCTCGACCGCAAGCTCGGGGAAGGCTACGCGGAACTTGGCATTGAACGCCTGATGGAATCCGCCAGGAAAGCCCTCTTTTTCCGTCATGATACCGCGGAAATTGTGCAGCGCACGCGGCAAATAGATGCGGGTCTGTTCGGCGGGGCCTCCCAACCACTGAGGCCAGGCGTGGTGGAACTCGGGGGCCAGGATATTGTCCTGCCACCAGGTCAATGCGCTTTGCATGCTTGTATCGCCTGCGTCTCTGTAGCTTTCGGCTTGCTTTCCCAGATACTCGGTGATCTTGTTGTCGGTGTTGCTGTCCACCTCCACATAGATCCCATCCATGTCCCGGATCGACAGGGAGGCCTCGCCTAGCAAGCGCCAGATCCTCTCGCGTATTGTGGAGGGCAACTGTGGTCCTGGAGGCCGCCCCTGGCCCATCCTGATTCTATCCTGGAAAGCCTGATTGATGCGAGCGCTCGCCGAGTTTCGCATGGTTGCGCGCCAGATAGTTTCCTCCGTCTTGGCCACGGGCGTAGGCGTGACGTCAAAGGGCGACGACGGCGCGTGGAGTTGGGTCTTGTGATTGACCAGGTACCAGTCGGCAGCTGCGGTTGAAGGGACTTGGCCATGGTTGGCCAGGCGGAGCATCACCGAGTGGACTTTCGCCTCGGTGGACTCGTCCGCGGTTTTCATCTCTTGCTTGGTAATAGCAATGGCCCTGTATACCGCCTGGACAGCCCAGTCATGGGCGAAATCGTTGCCAAACGGATTATCCTTGTTCAGCGGTTTGGCCAGCATCCTTCGAGTCAGTTCACTCTGCTTCAGAGCCTGCTGCACATCGGACCATTTCTCGAACTCGGACGCTCGATCGGACAGAGCCTCCAGATCGGCATGGATGGTGGGCTGAGCGACTGTATGGATGAGTGCCAGCTCTTGAGCATAGATGATAGCGAGGTCTCGTTGCTCACCGAACAGATCAAAGAGCTGGGCCAGAATCTGGGACAGCCCTTGTTGCTTTTCCTTGACCTCCTGGTTCTCCTGCTCAAACGTCTCTACGGCGGTGCTGGCGCCGGAGGCCTGTCCGCCATCCGCAGCACCGGCACTGACCTGGGCCTCGGCCTGGTGTTTGGCCACCGCCGCCTCATAGGCTTCTTTGTCGGTGGTGCCAAGCTGTGAGACCGCCTGCCCGATGAGATTCTCCGCCTCGCCCCGTTGTTCCCCCAACCGGGGCGCCTCGGTCTTCCAGCGTGCCAGTTTCTGACCGACGCTCTCCTCCCCGCTGGCGACCATCACCGTAGTGGCCGTGCCACTCTCCTCAATCCACATCCGGTGTGACGCGTCGCCCCCGGTAAAGTTGATCGTATCGCCCACCGGCCCGAGCTCGCCAGTGGCGGTGGGCTCTTGTTCTCCGCCCAACCCCACCGCTTCCAACAGCCTGCGCCCCTGCTCCACCAGCCAGCCGATG
>SKRJ01000145.1 GCA_007118555.1 Anaerolineae bacterium
CATGCGCGACCAGGTGCGGCGCTTTGACGTCATCGTCCTCGATCCGCCCAAGTTTGCCTTTTCCCGGGCCCAGATACGCTCCGCCTCTCGAGGCTACAAGGACATCAACCTGCAGGCGCTGCACCTGCTGCGCCCGGGCGGCATCCTGGTCACCTTTTCCTGTTCGGGCGCGGTCGACGAGGGCCTCTTTCAAAAGATCCTGTTCGGGGCCAGCCTGGACGCCGGGCGCGAGGTGCGCATCCTAGAGCGCCTGGGGCAACCCCCCGATCACCCCGTGTCGCTCTTTTTCCCCGAGGGGACCTACCTCAAGGGGTTCATCTGCCAGGTGGAGTGAGCAACGGCATCGCGGCGATGCTAGTCGTGTGATTTCGTGGCAATCGTGTATCAATCGCGATAGAGAACGAACACGCACGTACTAATGCCCAGTTCGACCGAGAGAGTAACTGGGAAAGACGCAAGGCAGGAGCAAAGCTCGTATTTCGACTGTGTCCGCTATGGATCGTGCGAGACTCGACCATGACGGGAGCTTGAATCGCCCTAGGTCCGCATCGCTTGCTATTGGAAATGACGCCTGTTGCAGTATAATGGGGTAGCTAGAATTTATCCCCCGCCCTTGGCCGGGGTTCCAAGGAGGTAGGCATGCAGCCCAATCCGATTCTCTTTCGGCTTGGTCCCATTACCATTTACTGGTACGGGTTCCTGATCATCGCGGGGTCCATGCTGGCGGCCTATATCGCGAGCAAGCTCTCCGCCCGCAACGGTCACAATCCCGAGTTGGCGTGGAATCTGCTCATCGTGGTGCTGATCACCGGCATCCTGGGCGCCCGCATCTATCATATCATCTCGAGCCTGGACTATTATATCGCCCGCCCGCGCGAGATGTTTGGCCTGCAGATGCACGGGTTTGGCATCTATGGGGCAGTGCTGGGCGGGCTGTTCGGCGTATGGTTGTTCACCCGCTATCACAAGCTGCGCTTTTTAGAGTGGGCCGATTACTGCGCGCCGGGGCTGATCCTGGCCCAGGCCATCGGCCGCTGGGGTAACTACTTTAACCAGGAGCTCTTTGGGCCGCCCACCGACCTGCCCTGGGGCATCTATATCGCGCCGCAGCACCGCCTCCCCGGGTTCGAGGGCTTTGAACGCTTTCATCCCACCTTTTTTTACGAGTCCGCCCTGGCCTTTGTCGGCTTTCTCATCCTCTACTATTTGGCGCGCAACTGGGAGCGCGGCCGCCTGTGGGGCGATATCATTTTCATCTATGGCCTGATCTATCCCGTGATCCGCTTTGTCCTCGAGGGCTATTTCCGGCCCGACGCCTGGCTCATCGGCGGGATCCCCGCTGCCCAGATCGTGTCGGTCGTCTTTTTCGTGTTTTTCGGTGCGCTGTTGCTCATTCGTCACAGACACCGTCGCCCTTCGATGGTCTATATCCCTGGAGACCCGTGGGAGCCACCACCTCCGGAAGAGCTACAGACCTAGGTCTCGGTACACAAAACGCCCGCCGCGCAGGTTGCACGGCGGGCGTTTCTTTCATCCAGAACTAGCTGCGATAGACGATCTCGCCCTGTACCATGGTCAGGCGTACGAGCCCTGTCTCGTCCAGCACGGCGAGATCGGCGTCGCGGCCCCGCGCAATGTCCCCCTTGGCGGCCAGGCCCAGGCAGCAGGCCGGCACCCGGCTCGCCAGGGGCAGCATCCGCTCCAGCGGCTCACCCGTAGCCTGCATCATGTTGGCCACGGCGCGCTCCAGCGTGAGGGTGCTCCCGGCCAGCGCACCGTCGGCGTCCCGCGCGACGCCGCCCTGTACCGTCACATGGGCGCCGCCAAGGGCATAGTCGCCGTCGGGCATGCCGGTGCCCGCCATGGCGTCGGTCACCAGGACGACGCCGTCAGGCCCCTTGCAGCGATAGGCCAGCTTGAGCACGGCGGGATGCAGATGGATCCCGTCGGCGATGAGCTCGCAAGTGAGGCCCTCCAGCGCCAGGGCTGCCCCCACAGCGCCCGGCTCGCGGTGGTGCAGGGGCTCCATGCCGTTGAACAGGTGGGTCACCTGGCTGGCGCCCAGCGCCACCGCCTCTCCCATGGCGTCATAGTCGGCGCGGGTATGCCCGATCGAGACCACGGCGCCTCGCTGCCGGGCATACCGTATCAGATCGTGCCCCCCCGGCAGCTCGGGCGCCAGGGTCAGCAGTCGTACGACACCGGTATCAAAGAGGGCCGGGTACTCGTCGGTGCTGGCGGACCGCACCCAGCGGGCGTCCTGGGCGCCGCGCCGGGCCGCGTCCAGATAGGGCCCCTCGACATGGGCCCCCAGCAGGGCCGCCCCACCGGTGCCCGCCTCCATCGTCGCCTGC
This sequence comes from Anaerolineae bacterium, assembly GCA_007118555.1. Taxonomy (GTDB): domain Bacteria; phylum Chloroflexota; class Anaerolineae; order UBA1429; family UBA1429; genus UBA1429. Next base: position 2,355 of record SKRJ01000145.1, read on the forward strand.
ACGGCATCCAGGGCATCATGGATCGCGGGGGCCGGCGCGCTCATGGTAGCGGCCAAAAAGGCGGTGACCCCGTGCTGCCCATAAAAGCGCGCCATGGTGCGCAGGGCCTCGGGGTCGGCGTCCATCGTGTCGCAGCCCAGGGCTCCGTGGGCGTGCAGGTCGATCAGGCCGGGGACCAGCCGCGCGCCCGCCAGATCCACCGGTTCGGCGCGCTGGCAATGGGCCGACGGCGGCGCCCCCGGGCCGTACTCGGCGATCCGCCCCTCCTCCACCAGCAGCCAACCGTCGCGAATGACCCCGTCTGCAGCATGGATCGCGCCATTTTGGTACAGTGTCATGTTGGCCATCGCGCTCCCTTTCCGCTAAAAGACCTCGGTGTCCTGCTGGAGGGCATGGAACCGCTCGTAGGCATCGTCCCAACCGCCCACAGCTCCGGGGTCATGGGTGATGGTCTCGAACGAGCGCGCCACGATCTCGCGCCCCTGTGCCAGATCGCCGATCCGCCCGCAGGCGATGGCCTGCATCATGACATTGCCGATGGCGGTGGCCTCGATGGGCCCGGCGATCACCTGGCGCTGGGTGGCATCCGCCGCAAACTGGCACAGCAGGGTGTTCTGGCTGCCGCCCCCCACGATATGGATGACGGGCAACGACCGCCCCAGCATCTGCTCCAGCTTTTCCACGGCCCAGCGGTACTTGAGCGCCAAACTCTCCAAGGCGCAGCGCACGATCTCGCCCCGCGTCGCGGGCGGGCGCTGGCCCGTGCGCTGGCAGTAGGCCCGGATACGCTCGGGCATGCCGCCGGGGGGCAGAAACTCGGCGGCGTCGGGCTCTACCAGGGGGCCAAAGGAGGGCGCCTCGGCCGCCAGCGCCGTCAGTTCGTCGTAGGAGAGCTCGTCGCCCTCCTGGGTCCAGGTGCGGCGGCATTCCTGCACCAGCCACAGCCCCATGATGTTCTTGAGCAGGCGAAACGTGTCGAACACGCCGCCCTCGTTGGTAAAGTTGTTCGCCAGGGCGTCGTCGGTCAGGATCGGCTCGGGGATCTCGACCCCGATCAGCGACCAGGTGCCCGAGCTGAGATAGATGAAATCCTCGCCGCGGGCGGGCACGGCGGCCACGGCCGAGCCGGTGTCATGGCTGGCGGGCAGAATCACCGAAGCATCCTGCAGGCCGGCCTCCTGCGCCAGACGCCCGTCCAGCGGCCCCAGCACCGTCCCGGGCGCCACGATCTCGGGCAGCATACCGGTCGGCAGCGCCAGCGAGCGGAGCAGGTCTCGCGCCCAGTCGCGGCGGGTGGGATCATAGAACTGGGTGGTGGTGGCGATGGTAAACTCGCTGGCCCGCACCCCCGTGAGCCAGTAGTGGAACAGATCCGACATCATCAGCAGGGTGTCGGCCTGCTCGAGAGCCGCGTCACCATATTCCTGCATGGCCAAGAGTTGATAGAGCGAGTTGAGCTGCATGAACTGGATGCCCGTCTGGGCAAAGACCTCTTCACGGGGCACCCGCTCCAGGGCCAGCTTGAGCATGGCCTCGTTGCGCGGATCACGATAGTGGCGCGGGTTGGCCAGGAGCTCGCCCTGCGCCCCCAAGAGCGCAAAATC
>SKRJ01000464.1 GCA_007118555.1 Anaerolineae bacterium
ATGGATCGTCAAGCTGATCGAGACCGGCCACGCCTATGAGGCCAATGGCTCGGTTTATTTCGACGTGAGCAGCTTTGCCGGGTATGGCAAGCTTTCGGGCCGCCGCGTGGAGGAGGCCCAGAGCGGCACCCGGGTCCAGGTGGCCGAGGAAAAGCGCCGCCCCGAGGACTTTGCCCTCTGGAAAAAGGCCGAGCCCGAGCACATCATGCGGTGGAACAGCCCCTGGGGCGAGGGTTTCCCCGGATGGCACATCGAGTGCACCGTCATGTCGAGCAAGTATCTGGGGCTGCCCTTTGACATTCACGGCGGCGGCGTCGAGAACAAGTTCCCCCACCACGAGTGCGAGATCGCCCAGGCCGAGGCCGTGACAGGAAACTCGTTCGTCAAGTACTGGGTGCACAACGGCATGCTGATGATCCGTGGCGAAGAGATGCACAAGTCGCTGGGCAATTTCATCACTCTGGAAGAGTCCTTTGAGCGCTGGGACCCCATGGTGATACGGTTCTTTGTGCTCCAGTCCCACTACCGCGGCCCCCTGGACATGTCCGAGGAGGCCCTGGACGGCGCCGCCCGCGGCCTGCAGCGCCTGCGCAGTACCCTGCGCGCCGTGCGACGCCGCATCCAGTCGGCTCCCGCGGGCGAGGTCGCCGAGGAGCTGACCGCGCTCTTGGAAGAGGGCCGCACCGCCTTTGAGGCCGGCATGAACGACGATTTCAACACGCCCAGCGCCATCGCCGCCCTGTTCGAGCTGAGCCGTGGCGTCAACGCCTGGCTCGACCAGGGCCAGGGCGTCACCAAGGAGGCGCTGGAGGCCGTGGAAAGCCTGTTCCAGCGGCTGGTGGGCGATGTGCTGGGCCTGCTGCCCGAAGAGATAGAGGACGAGATGGGCGCGGGCCTGGGGCGCGAGCTGATCGAGCTGCTGATCCAGTCACGCAGCGCCCTGCGCCAGCAACGCGCCTTTGCAGAGGCCGACGCCATTCGCGACCGGCTGGCCGAGCTGGGGGTGCAGCTTCAGGACGGCCCTGAAGGCACCACCTGGACCATGGCCTGAGGCGTAGCATGGCGGAATACCTTTCGGGACGCAATGCCGTGCGTGAGGTCCTGCTGGCCGGCCGCCGCCGCATCGAGGGCGTGCTGCTGGCCGAGGGCGTTGACGAGCAGGGGATCGTGGCCGAGATCGTGACCCTCTGCCGCGAGGGCGGCATCGCCATGCGGCGGGCGCCTCGCGCCGAGCTGGAGCGCATGAGCGGTGACCTGACCCACCAGGGCGTGCTGGCCCAGGTCTCGCCTTACCCCTATGTGGATCTGGACGCGATCCTGCGTGCCGCCCAGGCCGCGCCGGAGCCCGCGTTCCTGCTGGTGCTGGACTCGTTGCAGGACCCCCAGAATGTGGGGGCCTTGCTGCGCACCGCCGACGCCGTCGGTGTGCATGGCGTGATCATCCCCACGCGCCGGGCCGCCCAGATCACGCCGGCGGTCAGTCGCGCCTCGGCCGGGGCCGCCGAGCACCTGTCGGTGGCCCGGGTGACCAACATCGCCCGAACCATCGAGACGCTGCAAAAAGAGGGCATCTGGGTCGCCGGTCTCGAGGGGCGCCCCGATGCCCAGGACTATCGGCAGGCCAACCTGGACCTGCCCCTGGCGCTGGTGCTGGGCAGCGAGGGGCAGGGTCTGCGCCGCCTGGTGGCCGAGCGCTGCGATTTCCTGCTACGCATCCCCATGTGCGGACGCGTCAGCTCGCTCAACGTATCGGTCGCAGGCGCCCTGGCCCTCTACCGCGCCTGGCACGCCCGCGAGCCGCTGCCATAGCGCGCGCCCCGGTGCGACGGCCCTGGGCTGCCATGCGCAACCGCTGGGCGCCGTCGTGGCGCATTGGCAGGATGCTCCCCAGACGCTATACTGTAGCCGTCGGCCCTGTCTGATCAAGACCGTCTGCCACCCCCTCTCCTGGAGCGGATCTCCGCAGGGCTGGCAGTCCCCCACATTCATCAACATGTAGAATGATAAAAGCCAGGCTCACTACACTCTTTCGCGCCGTGATGGGGCTTGTCGCGGCCCTGTTGGGCAGCTATTACTCGGCCAAGTATGCCCTGCTTGCCCGGCGTTTGGGCCTGCCTCACGTGAGCTCGGACGGCCGGCCCGGCTTTATCGTGATCCAGATCGATGGGCTGGCCTATGACCACCTGCTGCAAGCCCTCGAACTCGGCTATGCCCCCACCCTGCAGCGCATGCTCGAGCAGGGTGAGATGCGCCTGCATCCCTGGAAACCCGGCATCCCGAGCACCACGCCCGCCGTGCAGGCCGGCATCCTCTTTGGCAACAACGACGAGATCCCCTCCTATCGCTGGTACGACAAGGAGGCGGGCGAGTCGAGGGTGGCGGTATCGCCGGGCACGGCCCAGGCCATCCAGCAACGTCTGACGGAGCAGGGACAGGGCATCCTGCAGGGCGGCTCCAGCTATATGAACATGTTCGACGGCGATGCCTCCCTCGCGATGTTCACCGTAGGCTCGATCGGGCGGCATCGCTTTTTCGAGGGCATCCGTGGCGTGGGCTTTTTGGTGCTCTTTGTGCTGAACCCGCTGCGCAGCCTCCTGGTCATCGTCCTGTCGATCTGGGAATATCTCGTAGACCTGGTCCAGAGGGGCCTGGCGTTCGTCCGACAAGAGACCCCGCGGCCGCTGGGGCGCATGTTTCCCTTTTTGCGGGTAATCAGCAATGTTGTGCTGCGCGAGATCCAGACCTTTTCGGCCCTGCTGGACATTTACCGGGGGGTACCCGGCCTCTATACGACCTATCTCGGGTACGATGAGCTGGCGCACCATTACGGTCCCCTCTCGAAACCCGCGCTCCGGGCCCTGCGCGCCATCGACAAGCGCATTCAGCGCATCGATCGCTTTCGACGGCTGGTACCTACGCGCCCGTATCACCTCTACATCCTCTCCGACCATGGCATGACCGAGGGGACTCCCTTTGCCGCCGAGTTTGGCCAGACCATCGGCGAGGTGGTACAGGAGCTGGTGGGTCGCAGTGTGAGATTGAACGAGACATATGGGGCCCGCCGACAGGATTTGATACGCACTCTGTATCTCCAAGACGAGCTACAGGCGATCGAGGAAGGCATTGGAGCGCCCCTCTCGCGCATCCCCTTTTGGCTACGCCGCTACATGGCGCGCCGGCTGCCTTACGAGATCGGCGATTGGGACGAATCGGCCGAACACACCGACCTGGTGGTTCGCAACTCGGGCTCCCTCAGCCATGTGTATTTCAATGTGCGCAAAGAGCAACTCGAGATACGCGAGATCCTCTCTATCTATCCTTCGCTGGTTTCCTCGCTGCTGGCCCATCCGGGGATCTGGCTGGTGGTGGGACGCGATGAGGACAATGTCGTCATCTTTGGGCGTGATGGCCTGGTGTCGCTTAACGGCGGGTACCACGTAGAGGGCGAGGATCCCCTGTCCCAGATTCCTTATGCCCATTGGGCCGCGCGCCAACTCGCACGGCTGGCCCGCTTTCGTTCCTCCGGCGATCTGATCCTGATCGGGGGTTACCATCCGGAGACGGGGCGGATCTCTGTCTTTGAGGACCAGTGGGCCGCTCACGGCGCCCTGGGGGGACCGCAGGATATGGCCGTGCTCATGGTGGAGCCCAACGTGCCCTGGTGCCTGACGGCGCCACAGCAATCGACCGATATTCATTTCATGTTTACCCAACTGTACCACGCCTCCTGATATAGTAACGACTATGATCAGCCCGAATGCGTGATGCTCGGGAGTCATCACGATTGCTGAAACCTGTACAGAATCATCCCTGGGATCTGGCACCGAGGGATGCTATCGCCCTTCAGGATGAGCTGGCAGCCCAGATCGTCTTTGCGCCGCCGCCCACCATCGAGCGGGTCGCCGGCATCGATGTATCCATGCGCCGGGGCGTGGCCCGCGCCGCCGTCGTGGTCA
>SKRJ01000439.1 GCA_007118555.1 Anaerolineae bacterium
AACGGCTCTGGCAAGAGCACCCTCGCCTATGTGCTGATGGGCGCGGGGGGCTATACGCCTCAGAGGGGGACGATCCTCTTTGAGGACCGGGACATTACCGACCTGCCCATCAACGAGCGCGGCAAGCTCGGGATCACCCTGGCCTGGCAGGAGCCCGCGCGCTTTGAGGGGCTCACCGTCGAGCGCTATCTGACCCTGGGGCAGCCCGAGTCTACGCCAGAGGGCGTGGCCGAGGCGCTGGAGGCTGTCGGCCTCGATACCAGCTATCACAAGCGTTATGTCGACCAGGGCCTTTCCGGCGGCGAGCGCAAGCGCATCGAGCTGGCCGCCGTCTATGCCATGCGGCCCCGTCTGGCGATCCTGGACGAGCCCGACTCGGGCATCGACCGGTTCACCGTCAGCGACATCGCGCAACTGATCCACCGCATGGCGTCCGAGGGCACGGCGGTGCTATTGATCAGCCACAGCGACGAGGTGGTCGACATGGCCGACCAGGCGTCGCTGATCTGCGGCGGCCGTATCATACAGACGGGCGAGCCCGATGCCATCTGCGCTCGCTACATACAGTACTGCAACCCTTGCGAGAACCCCGATCTGGTAGAGCGCGAAGAGGCCTATGAGCGACTTTGATCTGATCATGGCGGCCTACGAGGCCTCTGGCGGTGACCCCGAACTCCTGCAGTCCCCCACCCTGGCTCGGCTGGTGGTGAGCGGCAACGAGGTGATCGGGGCCAACGAGATCCCCGGCATCACCATGACGGCGGAGCAACTGCCCGATGGCGTTCGGGTGCATCTGTCGGTCGCGCCCGGCACCCGTGTGGCCGAGCCGGTACACCTGTGCTTTGGTGTCTTGCCCGAGGAGGGCATCCAGCGCATCGAGGCCGCCTTTGACATTGGCGCAGGCGCGTCGGTCGAGTTTGTCGCCCATTGCACCTTTCCCAACGCCGTCGAGGTCCAGCACCTGATGGAGGGCTCCATTCATGTGGGGACCGGTGCTCACATGCGCTATCAAGAGACCCACTACCACGGCGAGCATGGGGGCGTCTTTGTGAACCCCAAGGTCCGCGTGGTCGTGGAGGATAGGGGGCGCTACTATTCGGGGTTCAACCTCAGCCGGGGACGCGCCGGCAAGGTCGACTTTGACTATGAGGTGGACGTGGCCAGCCACGGCCTGGCCGAGCTGGACGCCAAGGCCATGGGTTGGGCCGATGACGAGATCATTGTGCGCGAGACGATCCGGCTGAACGGCGAGGGCGCGCGGGGTCTGGCCAAGTCGCGCATCGCCGTGCGGGATCAGGCGCACAGCCAGGTGTTTGGTACGACCGAGGGCAATGCGCCCCTGGCCCGTGGGCATATCGACTGTGTCGAGATCGTGCGCGATCGCGCCATCGCCAATGCGGTACCTGTGGTGCGCGTCAGCGACCCACAAGCGCAGGTCACCCACGAGGCAGCCATCGGCACGGTGGACAAAAAGGAACTCGAAACACTACTAGCCCGCGGCCTCGATGAGGATGCCGCGGTGGACATCATTGTGCGAGGCATGCTGGGCGAGTAACCCGTGCCTCAGAGGGAAGAGATATGGTACATATGGCACGCATGGGATTCATCGAAGTACTGATTCTGAGCCTGATGTGCATCTTGCCACTCTTGCTGGGCCTGGCGGTCCTGGTGGTAGTGGCTATCGCCCGCAGGCCGGGCAGCGGACGTACCTGCCCCTACTGCGCCGAGCCCATCCGCAGAGAGGCCATCGTATGCCGGCATTGTGGACGAGACCTGGGCAGCGCCACCGTCGTTCGGCCTGCGGACGCCGACGCGCCAGAGCATGACGAGATCTCGAGGCCCGATCAAGACCCGGGACCGACCGAGGGCTAGTTTGCGACCGAGGGGTGCACACAGTCATCGACCAACCAGACGCCATAAGGAGCAATGCCATTGCGATCTTTGCTGTTACTCCTGATATTGTGCGGATTTGTTGTGCTGGCCACCGCCGCCATCGTCATTCTGATCCTGGCCACCCGGCGGCAGGCCAGGAGGTGCCCCTACTGCGGTGAGCGGGTAGAGGAGAATGCCAGCATCTGTAGCTCTTGCGGGCGAGACCTGGCCGGCACACGGGTGGACCGTAGCACGGCGGGCAGCGCACCGGTCCCCGAGGCGGGCGTTCCGCTCTCGGATCAGGAGACAGAGCCGCTCGACAGGCCGCCGGAGCATGAGAGAGAGCATGACGACGAACCCGCGCCTCGCGACGATCCTGGCGAGCCTGACGCCTGAGCGTCTTGCAGCCCTGATACATGACCTGGCGGCGCAACAGCCGGCGCATGCCCGGGGAGACGTAGCGGTGACCGCGATCATCGATGCGCTCTTGGAGGGCGTTGATATGGGCAGCCCGGCCGAGGCCTGGTCGGCCCAACTCGAGCTAAAGCGTGCCTTGGCCAAGGCGGTGGCCCGCATTCCAGGCATGAGCTATGTCGAGGGCGACTCTTGATGAAGCCCCGACACGGTCCTTCTGGAAGAAGGCCACCAAGGATAGACTCTGTGGAGATACCGCAGCCGTTACGTGATAAGCTAGAAGCAAGCGAACTGAGGCCGCTGATCCATCGTCTGGCGACCCGCGTCGAGGACCGGCGCGCCGGGGTGAATGTGGCCAGGATCGTCCTCGCCCTGATGCACGATATGCCACAGCGAGGGGTTCAATCTTCGGCCCGTTCCGCGGCCCGCTACGCGGCACTGTACCAGGCCCTGCGTGACGCCGTCAGGCTTCAGGTAGAGCGTATGCCCGATATGCACTTTATACAAGGACTCTCTTGATGAGAGGACGATTTCGTCCTTCTGGAAGAGGGACATTCGGAGACCGATCGGGCCGGCGATGTAGCCAAGCCCAAATAAGCGGATTGGGAATGCCGTGACAGGCATTTGACTTGTGACAGAATCCTGCTATGATCGTTAGATGTCTAACCATTCACCTGTTACAAGGACGAGATGTGTATGCAGGATTCCCAGTCACTACCCGAGTCTATTGTGCGCAAGCTGCTCAGCCTGATGCGCTACTCGCATCGGCTCGGCCATCGCCTCCATCGGGAGTATGGCATCTCGGGGCGCCGCCTCAGCGTGCTGCGCTACCTGGCGGAGAATGGCGAGCATTCGGTCAGTGAGATCAGCCGCTACCTGAATCTGCGTGACGGCACCGTGTCGCCTCTCTTGGATTGCATGGTCAAGGACGCTCTCCTGACCAAGAGGCGCTGCCCCAGGGATAGCCGCCGGGTGCTCCTGACGGTTACAGACCATGGCCGCGAACTTGCCGCCCAGGCACCTCTCACCGTCTTTGGTCAGCTCCGCCGAGAGCTGCCGAACCTCTCCCCAACCGAGCTCCAAGCGCTGGACGAGGCCATGACGCGTATCATTGAGGTGGCTCAGCTTGACCAATCACTTTTGGAGTAACATCAACTAGATGAAGATACTAACTCGTTTATGGAAGTATATGCGGCCCTATTGGCCGTTGCAGCTACTGGCCTACATCAGCATGTTTGCCCTTACCGGCATCAGCCTCTATATGCCGCAGATCATTCGTACGGTGGTCGATGAGGGCATTGGCCAGGCCAACATGGATGCACTGGCCCGGTCCGTGTTCTTGCTGATCGTGCTGACGATTATCCGGGGTATCATGCGCTTTGGGGAGGGCTACCTGACAGAGCGCGTGTCCCAGGGTGTCTCCTACGACCTGCGCAATCACTTTTACCACAAGCTGGAGCAGCTCTCCTTTAGCTATCATGACCGGGCGCAGACGGGCGAGCTCCTGTCACGCACCACAAGCGATGTGGAACGCCTCCAGCGCCTGACGGGCCGCGGCCTGCTGGGCCTGCTGAATGCCGGCATTATGATCATTGGTACGACAGTGATCCTGATCAGCATGCAGCCACTCCTGGCGGTTCTCTCACTCGCTGCCATGCCCCTGATCACTCTCCTGATGCGCCGCTATGTCAAGCTACAGCACCCGCTGTGGCGAGGCCGCCAGGAGATCATGGCCGACCTGACCTCTCGGGTGGAACAGAACCTCTATGGCGTCAGTGTGGTGCGCGGTTTTGCACAAGAGGACGCCGAAGTGGATCGCTTTGCCCGCGAGAACAACAGCATCTTTGACGTTTCCATGGACATCACCCGGCGCCAGAGCCGCATGATGCCGCTCATCGTGCTGCTGGCCAGCGCCAGCACCGTGGTGATCCTCTGGGTGGGTGGCACCATGGTCATTCAGGGGATACTCACCCTGGGCGCGCTGGTGGCGTTCAACAGCTATATGCTCCAGCTCATCGGCCCGATGCGCCGTATCGGCTTTCTCATCACGATGCTGGGCGAGTCGCACGCATCGGCCCAGCGGGTCTTTGACGTTCTGGACGCCGAGTCAGAGGTCTATGACGCCCCTGATGCCCGCGATCTGGAAGTCGTACGCGGCGAGGTGACCTTTGAGCACGTTTCCTTCGGATACTTTGACGGGGCCCCCGTACTCAAGGATGTCTCCTTCCAGGTCAAGCCTGGCCAGGTAGTGGCTCTGTTGGGGCCCACCGGCTCGGGCAAGAGCACCATCACCAACCTGATTCCACGTTTCTATGATGTCGAGTCGGGATCGGTCAAGATCGATGGCATCGATGTGCGCGACGTCACGTTGGACTCGCTGCGCAGCCAGATCGGCATGGTTCTACAGGAGACGACGCTCTTTGGCAGCACCGTGCGCGACAACATTGCCTTTGGGCGACCCGATGCGACCCAGGAAGAGATCGAACAGGCCGCCAAGGCTGCGGCGGCGCACAACTTTATCATGGAGTTCCCCGAGGGCTATGACACCTACGTGGGCGAGCGCGGCGGCAATCTCTCGGGTGGGCAGCGCCAGCGCGTCGCCATTGCACGCGCGCTGCTGCTCGATCCCCGCATCCTGATTCTGGACGATGCCACCTCCAGTGTGGACACGGAAACGGAGCAACAGATTCAGGAGGCGCTCAAAAACCTGATGCGCGGACGTACCTCATTCGTGATCGCGCAGCGCGTTTCGACCGTGCGCGACGCCGACATGATCCTCGTGGTCGACAAGGGCGAGCTCTGCGCCCAGGGCCGCCACGAAGACCTGATCCGCGAATCCGGTATCTATGCCGATATCTACTACCGTCAGCTGCGCCAGGAGGACATTGATCTGGCCCAGGCTGTGATAGGGGGGACCGCATGAGTATCAATTTCAGTCCGGGCGGCTTTCGAGGCGCCCATGTCCATATGCGTCGCTACCGCGAAGGCGAGGGCCAGGAGTTTGACTGGCGCATCATGCGCCGGTTGCTCGAGTTCCTGAGGCCGCACAAAGCGCGAATGATCGAGGCGCTGCTCCTGATGATCGCCAGCGCCGGCCTGGCCCTTTTGGCTCCCTATCTGGTCCGCATCCTGATCGATGACTATATCGTGGCGGGCGACCTGGTGGGCTTGCGTTGGATGGCATTGGCCACCCTGACCGCCTATGCCCTTGACTTTGTCACCGATTGGCGTAGGCGCCTGCAAACGGGCACCGTCGCCCACAATGTCCTGCGCAGCATGCGTGGCGACCTTTTCCGTCACTATCAGCGGCTCACCATGAGCTTTTTCGACCACTTTGGCACCGGCAGCCTCATCGCCAGCATCACCAGCGATGTGGGCGTGGTCAACGAGCTCTTGGCCAACGGACTCCTCACCATGTTCAGCGATGTCTTTATCCTGGTGAGCGTGGTGGCTGTAATGCTCATTATGGATGCAAGGCTCGCGCTGCTCAGCCTCTCTGTGCTGCCGCTCATGGTCATTGCGACCTATCTCTTTAGCGGTGTGGCGCGCAAGGCCTATCGCCAGACCCGCGAGAGCAACAGCCGCCTCATCGGCCGTCTCGCCGAGGACATTAGCGCCATGCGGGTGATCCAGGCCTTTAATGAAGAGGACCGCATGAGCCAGGAGTTTGACGCGATCAACCGCCAGAACCGCGACTCCTTTGTCAAGGCGACGGCGCTGGCCTCGATGTTTACGCCCGCCATGGAGATGTTTGGCACGCTGACGACCAGCATCATCCTCTGGTTCGGCGGCCGCGCCGTCATCCAGGACACGCTCACCTTGGGTATCATCGTGGCCTTTCTCAGCTATACCTCGCGGCTCTTTCAGCCGGTCCTCGAGCTCAGCATGGTGTTTACCACCTGGCAGGCGGCTATGGCCGGTGGTGAGCGCGTGTTGCGCATCCTGAACATCGATCCCGCGATCAAGGACAAAGAGGATGCCATCGAACTCGACGAGGTCGAAGGCCGGGTCGAGTTCGATCATGTGCACTTTCACTACAATGACGATACGCCCGTCCTCAAAGACGTCAACTTTATGATCGAGCCGGGCGCCACCATCGCCCTGGTAGGCCCCACCGGCGCCGGCAAGACCACCATCGCCAGTCTGATGACGCGCTTCTATGACATCAAAGAGGGGCGCATCCTGATCGATGGCATCGACATCCGCGATGTCACCCTGGATTCGCTTCGCAAGCAACTGGGCATGGTGCCTCAGGAACCGTTCCTCTTTACGGGCACCGTGGACTACAACATCCGCTTTGGCAAGACCGATGCCACCGACGAAGAAGTTATCGAGGCGGCCAAGGCCGCCAACGCCCACGAGTTTATCATGAGCCTGCCCGAGGGGTATCAGACCGATATTCTCGAGGGCTCGGCCAACCTGTCGCTGGGCCAGCGTCAGCTCATCTGTCTCGCACGGGTCATCCTGGCCCAGCCCAGGATCCTGGTGCTCGACGAGGCGACCTCGAGCGTGGACCTGCGCACCGAGGGCCTCATCCAGGAAGTGATGGACAAGCTGATGGAGGGCCGCACCTCGCTGGTGATCGCGCACCGGCTGGCCACGATCCATCGCGCGGACGAGATCCTGGTCATCGACCATGGTGAGATCGTCGAGCGGGGCAACCATGACACGCTCATCGAGCAGGATGGCCTGTACGCGCACCTGTACGAGACCCAGTTCCTTTCGCTACAGACAGCCGAAACGATGACCGACTAGGCGTCGCAACAGCCTCGAGCCCATGAAAAGGCGCAGCCAGACACCCTCTGCGCTGCGCCTTTTTGCTGCACGGCAGCAGGCCGCATCGAAACGCACCGTTTAGGGTTATACTGCCATGGATGGCCCCGCGCCCTCCATGCGAGCCGATCGACATCAGCGATGCAAAGGATGCCATGACAAAAGCCCGAGACCTCTTGTACCAAGTGAGCGAGTTCCCTCCGATCATCCAGGGCGGCATGGGGGTCGCCGTGTCCAATTGGCGCCTGGCCAGGGCCGTGAGCAGCGCCGGACAGATGGGCGTCGTGTCGGGCACGGCCCTCGATAGCGTCTTGATCCGCCGGCTGCAGTTGGGGGACCCTGGTGGCGACATGCGGCGGGCCCTGGCCGCTTTTCCCTTTCCGGCCATGGCGCAGCGCCTCCTCGACACCTACTACGTCGAGGGCGGCAAGGCACCGGACGCGCCGTACAGGCAGACCCCCATGCCGACGGCACACCTCTCTGACGCTCAGGTCAAGCTGCTCGTGGCGGCCAACTTTTGCGAGGTGTTCCTCGCCAAAGAGGGCCATGGCGCGCCGGTAGGGATCAACTACCTCGAAAAGGTGCAGCTTCCCACCTTGCCCTCACTGCTGGGGGCTATGCTGGCCGGTGTGGACGCGGTGCTCATGGGGGGCGGCATTCCCCTCTCCATTCCCGGCATCCTCGATCGGCTGGCCCGCTGGGAGCCGGTGGAAAAGCGCCTCGAGGTGGTGGGGAGCGATGCCCACGTCCAGCAGCTCAAGCCGCTGGACCTCGTCGAGGGCGATGTGCCGGCCCTGGCGCGGCCGGCCTTTCTCGCCATTGTATCGTCGGATGTGGTGGCCAAGGCGATGCTGCGGCGCGCCAGCGGTGTGGTGGATGGTTTCATCGTCGAGGATCACACGGCGGGCGGGCACAATGCGCCCCCGCGCCGCGCCCCCGGCTCGGACGGGCAGAACGGCTCGCCCTATGGTCCCAAGGACATCCCGAATCTGACCAACATCGCTGCGCTGGACAAGCCCTTTTGGTTGGCCGGCGGATGCAATACCCCCCACAGTCTGCAGGGGGCGCTGGATGCCAAAGCCCGGGGCGTGCAGGTTGGCTCGGCCTTTGCCTGTTGCCGCGAATCGGCGTTGATGCCCCACCTCAAAGAGGCGCTGCTGCGGGAGACCCTGTCCGGCGATATCCGGGTCATCACCGACCTGCGCGCCTCGCCGACCGGCTATCCCTTCAAGCTGGCCGATCTGGGCGTCGCGCCGGCAGGCCCGGGACCCCTTACCGAGCGCCGCCGCATCTGCGATCTGGGTTACCTGCGCACCGTGTATGTGCGCGAGGACGGCGGCCTGGGCTACCGGTGTCCCGCCGAGCCAATCGAGGCCTTTTTGGCCAAGGGCGGCCTGCGGGAGGAAACCGAGGGCCGGCTCTGCCTGTGCAACGGTCTGCTGTCGGCGATCGGGCTGGGCCAGATGCGCCCCGAGGGCCCCGAACCGCCCATGGTGACGACCGGCGAGCAGATGGACTTTGTAGCCGATCTTGTCGCTCGCGTGGGTCTCGACTATACTGCTCGAGACGTCATTCGGTTCCTGCAAGTCTGAGGGCAGAGACCACGGTGACTCTGCCGAGCCGGCGTAGCGAGACATGAGGAGACAGACGGGCTTGTTTCAACACCTTATCGTAGCCCTCAAAGGCATGGCCTTTGGATTGAGCAACATCGTGCCGGGCATGACCGGCGGGGCCATCCTGATCGTCCTCGGCATCTATGAGCAGTTCGTGGATGCGGTGGGCAACCTGGCGACCAACAGGGCGCGTCGCCGCGAGTATCTCACCTTCCTGGGTGCCCTGGGCGTGGGCGCCGCCGTCGCCATGATAGGCCTGGCCGGGGTGCTCTCGATGCTGTTGGACTGGCGCCCCGTGCTGATGATGTTTCTCTTTATTGGGCTGCTTCTCGGGAGCATCCCCTCGCTTTTTCGCCTGCATCATGAGATGCGCGTCACCTCCACGCGCCTGATCGGCGCCGGCATCGGCCTCCTGGTCGTTGTTGCGTTCCGGGCTCTGGAGCGCCAGGGTTTCCATACTTTGCTGGCCGCCGATACGCAGAGCGTCACAGGGATGGCCTATGCCCTGCTCACGGCCATGGTCGCCGGCGCGGCCAACGTCACCCCCGGCATTTCGGGCTCGTATGTCTTTTTGCTCGCCGGCACCTACGAGCCCATTCTCGATTCGCTTTCGGCCCTGGCACGGCTCAACATCCGCTGGGAGGTGTTGGTGCCGACCGGAGCAGGCGCTGTGTTGGGCATTGCCGTCTCCTGCAAGCTGATCGACGCCGCCCTCAAACGTGCCCCCGCCCTGGCTGCCTACACGATCCTGGGGCTGTTGTTGGGCTCGGTGTACGGCCTCTGGCCCGATCAGGCTCTGCAACGCGAGAACCCGCTCCTTATCCTGGCGGTGTTGGCCCTGGGCATGGCGGTGCCGCTGCTACTGGGGCGTCGTACGCGCGAACCGATGCCGAGCGCGGGCGCGCCGGTGGCCGACCCCGACGCCGAAGCGCTGCAACCTGCGGGGAACCCTCCCGAGGCATGAGCCCCCGGTACGTCCAGGGCGGTGTCCTATCGGCTCGCGTCCCTTGCCGCGCATTTGCAGGCTGCCTTGATCTCGGTAAAATGTATCAGACCCGCACAGACTGCGAGGTCAGATCACCGGTGATCGCGCCAAGAGCGCGATCTTTTGCTATCTGACGGGAGGCTGACAATGCCACGACGGGACGACATCCACCGCGTGATGATCATCGGCTCGGGGCCGATCGTCATCGGCCAGGCTGCCGAGTTTGACTACTCGGGAACCCAGGCCTGCAGGGCTCTGCGAGATCTCGGCTATGAGGTGGTGCTGGTGAACTCGAACCCCGCCACGATCATGACCGATCCGGGCACGGCGGATGTGACCTATATCGAGCCCCTGAATGTCGAGCGGATGGCCCAGATCATCGAGAAGGAACGGCCTGACGCCCTGCTCCCCAACCTGGGCGGACAGACGGGTCTGAATCTGGCCTCGGAGCTGACCAAGGCCGGTGTTCTCGAGCAGTACGGCGTCAAGGTGATCGGCGTGCAGATCGACGCCATTGCCCGGGGCGAGGACCGCATCTTGTTCAAAGAGGCGATGAACCGCCTGGAGATCGAGGTCGCCCGCAGCTCGCCGGCGTACACCATCACAGAGGCCGAGGAGGTCGCGAATGAGCTCGGCTATCCCGTGGTTGTGCGCCCTGCCTACACCATGGGCGGCACCGGCGGCGGCCTGGCCTATAATGTCGAGGAGCTGCGCTCTATCGTGGGCCGCGGTTTGTCCGCCAGCATGATCGGCCAGGTGCTCATCGAGGAATCGATCCTGGGCTGGGAAGAGCTCGAGCTCGAGATCGTGCGCGACGCCAACAACCAGATCATCACTGTGTGCTTTATCGAAAACATCGACGCCCTGGGCGTTCACACCGGCGACTCGTTCTGCTCGGCACCGATGTTGACCATCTCCGAAGAGCTCCAGCAACGCCTGCAGGAGTACGCCTACAGCATCGCCGAGGCGATCGAGGTGGTCGGTGGGACCAACGTTCAGTTTGCCCACGATCCCGAGACGGGCCGGGTCGTCATCATCGAGATCAACCCCCGCACCTCACGCTCGTCAGCCCTGGCCTCCAAGGCGACGGGCTTTCCCATTGCGCGGGTCTCGGCCATGCTGGCGGCAGGCCTGACGCTGGACGAGATCCCCTACTGGCGAGAGGGCACCCTGGAAAAGTATACCCCCTCGGGCGATTATGTCGTGGTCAAGTTTCCGCGCTGGGCCTTTGAAAAGTTCCCCGGCGCCGTCGACAAGCTGGGCACCCAGATGCGCGCCGTCGGCGAAGTGATGAGCATCGGCAAGACCTACAAAGAGGCCCTGCAAAAGGCCATCCGATCGCTCGAGATCGGACGCTATGGCCTCGGCTTTGCCAACGATTTCCACACACGTCCCCTGCCCGAGTTGCTGGATCTCCTGCGGGAGCCCTCCAGCGAACGGCAGTTCGTCCTGTATGAGGCATTGCGCCAGGGCGCCGACATCGACAGGCTGTATGAGTTGACGGCGATCAAGCCCTGGTTCCTGGAGCAGATGCGCGAGCTGGTCGAGCTCGAGGAGGAGTTGCTCCAGTACAGGGGGCAGATGCCGCCCACAGAGCTGTTGGCCCGGGCCAAGCGCGACGGCTTTGGCGACCGCTATCTCGCCCAGATCCTGGGCGTGGCCGAGAGCGCTATCCGCGAGCAGCGCATCGCCAATGGCATCGTCCAAGGCTGGCATAGCGTGCCCGTAAGCGCCGCGGACGGCGTCTACTACTACTCGACCTACAACGCACCTGACACGGCGCCGGTCGATCAGCGACGCAAGGTCATGATCCTGGGCGGCGGCCCCAACCGGATCGGCCAGGGGATCGAGTTTGACTATTGCTGCGTGCATGCCGCCTTTGCCCTGCGCGATCAGGGCGTCGAGACCATCATGGTCAACTGCAACCCAGAGACTGTCTCCACCGACTATGACACCTCGGACAAGCTCTACTTTGAGCCGCTGACCGTCGAGGATGTGCTGGCGATCTATGAGAAAGAACAGCCCGAGGGCATCATCGTGCAGTTTGGCGGCCAGACCCCGCTGAACATTGCCGATGAGCTGGAGGCCGCGGGCGTCCGCATCTTGGGCACCAGCCCCGCCTCTATCGCCATGGCTGAGGATCGCGATCTGTTCCGACTGCGCATGGAGCAACTGGGCATCCCCATGCCGGAATCGGGCATGGCGACCACCGTCGACGAGGCGCTGGAGATTGCCGACACCGTCGGATACCCCGTCATGGTGCGGCCCTCCTTTGTGTTGGGCGGGCGCGGCATGGAGGTGGTGCACAACGCCGAGATGTTGCGCCGTTATGTCGCCACGGCGGTACAGGTGACGCCCGAGCGCCCCATCCTCGTGGACCGCTTCTTGCAGAACGCTCTCGAGGCCGAGGCCGATGCTCTGGCCGATGGCACCGAGGCCTTTGTGCCCGCCGTCATGGAGCACATCGAGCTGGCGGGCGTGCACTCGGGCGATTCGGCCTGCGTCATCCCGCCGGTCAACATCTCGCCCGAGCATCTGGAGCTCATCGCCGAGTATACCCGCAAGATCGCCCAGGAGTTGGACGTGGTGGGCCTGATCAACGTCCAGTTGGCCATCGAGAACGACACCGTCTATGTGCTGGAGGCCAACCCGCGGGCCTCGCGTACGGTGCCCGTGGTGTCCAAGGTATGCGGCCTTTCCATGGCGCGTCTGGCCACCCACCTGATCGTGGGCGAAACGCTGGAGAGTCTGGCGTTGCGGCCCATGCACATACCCCACTTTGGCGTCAAAGAAGCGGTCTTTCCCTTTGGCATGTTCTCCGAGGTGGATCCGCTACTGGGCCCCGAGATGCGCTCCACAGGCGAGGTGCTCGGCCTGGCGGACTCGTTCGGGCTGGCGTTCTACAAGGCGGAAGAGGCGGCCCGGCCTGTGCTGCCGCTGGAGGGGACGGTACTCATCAGCGTGGCCGAAAAGAACGAGACGGTGCTCGAGATTGGGCGGCGCTTTGCGGCGCTGGGCTTTGGGATTCGCGCCACCGAGGGCACCCAACGCTTTTTCGACGAGCACGGTATCCCGGCCACCTTTATCCGCAAGCTCGCCGAGGGTCGCCCCAACATCGTGGACGAGATCGTGAACCAGACCATCGACATTGTGGTGAACACGCCGCTCGGTCACCGCAGCCGTGAGGATGACTCGTACCTGCGCAAGGCGGCGATCCAGTACAAGGTGCCGTACATCACGACGCTGTCGGCAGCATTGGCCAGCGCCGAGGGCATCGCGGCCGGCCGCCAGGGCCAGGGCGGCGTGCGCTCGCTCCAGAGCTATCACGCCGATATCACGCTCGAGTAGGCGGCCACAAGCAAGGGCCACCCGGACTGGCGCAGAGAGCGCGGGAGGGGCGCCGATGAGCACGCCGAGAACCGGTCGCGACAGGCTGCGCGGCGCCATCACGGTGGTGGCCTTGGTGCTCCTGGCCGCTGCCGTCATTGACTCGCTGTATACCCAGGTTCGGGGCCCTTGCTGCGAGTACAACATGTTCGTGCAGCAAGCTGTGGCGTTTCTGCAAGGTCGGCTGGATCTGCCACAGCGCCTGCACGATGTGGCCATCTATGGCGACGCCTACTATATGCCGTTTCCGCCGCTCCCCGCGCTGCTGTTGGTCCCCGTAGTGGCGGTGCTGGGCGCGCCAGCCACCAACACCGTGATAGGGTCCATCCTCGTCACGGGCCTCTGCATTGTGTTGTTCCGCCGCGTGCTGGCCAGACTGGGGTTGGCCAGCACCACCGTTACGTACACCCTCCTGGCCTCTTTCCTGGGAACCGTCTACTGGTTCGTGCTCACGTGGAGCGACATGGTGTGGTTCACGGCTCACATCGTGGCCACGCTGATGCTTTTCCTCGCCCTCGATGAGGCGCTGGGCAAAAAGCGCGCCGCCCTCGTTGGGCTGTATCTGGGCGGCGCGTTTCTCACGCGACAACTCTCCATCGCCGCGGCGCCGCTCCTGGCCGTGCTGCTCTGGGACGGCACGCAGGACGTACCACCCACCACACGGTGGCGCCGCATGGTGCTCTTTGCGGTGCCCATAGGAGCCTGTGGCGCGGCTTATCTGGGGTTCAACGCCTTGCGCTTTGGGAACCCTCTGGACACGGGCTATGGACGGCTTGCTCTCCAGGGATTCCTGCGCACAAGAT
>SKRJ01000320.1 GCA_007118555.1 Anaerolineae bacterium
CCCCTCGCCGAGCACATCCACGATACCATCCGCCAGATGGTCGGACAGGAAAATAGTCGCCTCACACGCGTGCTCGAGGTGTTGGCCCTTGGCTGGGCCAACGGACGCGTCGTTCGGATGCGCTACCAGTCCTCCGGGAGCGAGAATGTGCATGGCTATCACCTGCGCCCTTATTTCATCGAGGCGTGTGGCGACTATCGGGGGACCTATGTCATCGGCTGGGCCGATTACTTTTATGACGTGCACACCTTTCGCGTGGAGCGCATCCTGGATGCCGAGCTCACCGACGAGATATTCGAGATCCCTGACGACTTTGACGGACCGGCCCTCATGCGCAGCGCCTGGGGGATCATGTACGGCGAGGAGACGCATCAGGTGACGTTGCGCTTTGCCCCCGAGGCAACCCGGCGCGTGCGGGAAACCTCCTGGCACCCCACCCAGTCGCTGACCGAGGAATCGGATGGTGGATGCACCCTCTCGCTGGAGGTGGCGCATCCCAACGAGATGCTATACTGGATTCGAGGCTGGGGCCCCCTCGTGGAGGTGCTCGAGCCAAACTGGCTCCGCCAGCAGTTGGCCGCCGAGGCGTTGCAGACGGTGGCGATCTATGATTCGGGTGAGCCCCACAGCCACCGGCCGATGGACGCCGCGCCGTGAGCTTGACGGTCGCTAGCCATGGGGTGCATACTGGCCCAGTAGGCCAACTGTCACTCTCGGCACAGCCCTATTCAAGGAGAGAGGTCATACTATGACGCAGGAAAACACCGCCGCTGCCACCATTGGCCGCCTCGAGTCGCGTATTGGCCGAGTGCATCAGAACGCCTTGATGACCCGCCAGCGTGATCGTCTGGGCCAGGTCGACGCCTCCCTGGCTCGCATGCCGCAGCAGTTGGCGCAGCTACGCGCGCGTGGCTATATCTACAAAGCCCATATGGAGGATCAGGCCGCCGACCTTGTCCAGCGCTGGGCTCCCGTTCGGGCCGCGGCCACCAACGACCTGGAAGCCCAGGTCCTGGACCTGCGGCATGAGATGAACCTCATCGATGATGCCATGCGTCGTTTGCAGCCCCTCAAGGCCCGCCCTCTCAGCACGGCACAGCCCTCGATCCAGCGTCTGGAGACCGATCTTGCAGCGCTCGAGCGGCGGATCCGTGCGGCCCAGCGTGCGGTGGAGGGTGCATATGGCGCCATGGCCGATTCGGTGCAGACCCTTGCCAGCGAGATTCAGGGCTGCAAAGATCTCCTCGATGCCTTGGCCGGAGCGAGCTTTGCTCTGGAAACGGGCGAGGCGCCGGTGGCTTTTACGGAGGCTCGTTGGATCGATAACAGCAGCCAGACCGAGGGCATGCTCTTTTTGACCGATCGGCGACTGCTCTTTGAGCGCCACGAAAGGGTGGCGCGTCGCCGCATCCTCTTTGTCACGACCTCCTCCGAGATCGTCAAGGGGCTGCACTGGGAGGCCCCACTGGCCGATGTCGAGCGCGTCGAGGCTACAGAGGTGCGCCGGGCCCTGGCCAGCCGCCGCGAGAGATTGTCCATCATCACCCAGGGAAGGGCAGCGGTTCCTCGGGCCGAGTTCGAGCTGGGCACCGACTCGAATGCGTGGCGTGAACTCCTGCTCCGATGTCAGTCGGGCGATATCGGTTCGGAGCGTTCCGACGGTGCCCCCGAGGTTCTCGAGTACATCGTGCCGGCCCGGTGTCCCTCTTGCGCCGGATCGCTACCACAGGCGGGTCGCATACGTGGGAGCGCCTCCATCCGCTGCGAGTACTGTGGCATGACGATACCGCTGGAGCAGGCCTAGGAGAACGCCGCTCATCAGCGCTCATGCCTGATCCTCGTCCGGCCCATCACGAAAGAAACCGCGTGGGGGATCCCCACGCGGTCTCTCTACCATCACGCTCGCATCGTCACACAGCGACTAGTAGCGGCGCCCGCCGCCACCACCGCCGGAACGCGACCTGCCGCCGCCATAGCCACCGCCACCGCTGTCGCGATAACCGCCGCCACCACCACCCCCGCGCGAATCGGGGCGCGGGTTCGCCGGGGAGACGCGGATCGCGCGCCCGTCGAGCTCGGTGTTGTCCAGTTGCTCGATGGCCTGCTGCGCCTCGGCCTCGGTGGCCATCTCGACAAAGCCAAAGCCGCGTGAACGCCCGGTCTCGCGATCGGTGATCACCTTGGCCGACTCGACGTTGCCGATGGCGCCAAATGCCTCGAACAGTGTTTCGTCCGTCGTACGATAGTTCAGGTTGCCGACAAAGAGATTCTTGGTCATGGGACCGTCCTTAAGAAAACGTGTGCCGCAATGGGCACGGGCTAATGCGAGGACTGATTGGGCTCTCTCGGCGTACCAGAACACACACGGATCCTGTGTCTCACGAACGACGGACAGGGCTTCTCAGTCCAGTGCAGATTATGGCATAGATGGAGTAAAGATGCAAATAGAACGTCAACAAAAGCTGTTCAGGTAGGCTTTCTTGCCTACCTGGCGGGTGTAGGGTATACTCGCTTCTCAGTGGATTGCAGGGATTACATTCCCAAGAACAAAGCAATCGGCCGTACACACAAAGAGGTGTGAGCCTATGCAGACATGCCCACGGGAGAGTTTCGAGTTCCTCGAGCCGGGTGAACTGGTGGACGGGAACCTCGAGCTGCGGCTCTTGTTCTGTTTCCCCGGCGATCCATCCCGGGGGATTGTGCCATCGTACGAGTTCCAGATACAGCTAACGGGCAGCGGTACGCGGATTGGAGGTGTGTCTTTGCGCGTGGGCGACACCGATCATATCACGTATGTGGGGCACATCGGCTATAGCGTGGCCAAGGCGTACCGAGGCCATCACTATGCCGCGCGTGCCACGCGCCTGCTGATTCCTCTGGCGCGGGCTCATGGCATGCGCGAACTGTGGATCACGACCGATCCCGACAATCGAGCCTCGCAACGTACATGCGAGATCCTCGGGGCCCAGTACGTAGAGACCGTTTCTGTACCGCCAACCGATAGCCTTTACGGTCGTGGAGACCGGAAAAAGTTACGTTATCGCCTTGTGATCTAGAACTTGGAGGTCCCGTGAGCGTTCAAATCGTTACTGACAGCACCTGTGATCTTCCCGCTGAAACCGTCGAACGCCTTGGCATCAAGGTCATCCCACTCTACATTCACATGAGTGGCAAGAGCTATCTGGATGCGGTGGACATCACCCGCGAAGAGTTCTACCAGCAGCTACCTGGCCTTGCGGCCCAGCCCACCACCGCCGCGCCCAGCTCCGAGCTGTTCGCCACCGAGTATGACCGCCTGGCCGAAGAGAGCGGCGAGCCCATCCTGTCGATCCATATTGCCCAGAGCCTCAGTGCCACCCTCAACTTTGCCCGCACCGGTGCCGAGCAGACACGCATCGCCGATGTGACCGTGCTGGATAGCGGCCAGCTCAGCCTCGGCGTCGGCTACATCGTCCAGGAGGCTGCCGAACGTGCGGCCCGGGGCGAGACCAGGGAGCAGATCCTGGAGGCGATCAAAGAGTTCAGCAAGCGAGTGTATGTCTTTGCAGCTCTCGACACCCTCGAGTTCCTCAAGCGCAGCGGCCGCATGAACTGGGCCATGGCCTCTTTGGGCGAGGTGCTGCGGATCCGCCCCATCCTGCGCATGAACGACGGCGTCAGCAATGCCGAACGGGTGCGCACCGAGTCGCGCGCCCTGGCCCGCATCGCCGAGATTCTGCGCGAGTGCATGCCCGTCGAGCGCCTGGCCCTGGTGCATACCAACGCCAGCGAGCGAGCCGAGCGGTTGCGCGAGATGGTGGCCAACCTGTTGCCCGATAGTGATGTGTCGATGGTGGACATAACGCCCGTCATCGGTTCCCACATCGGCCCCAACGCCGTCGGGTTCGCCTGTGTCTCGGCTCGGCGCTAAGCATGGCAAGCAGGAAAAGCTGTTGCGCGGTGTTGCTCGA
>SKRJ01000312.1 GCA_007118555.1 Anaerolineae bacterium
CAACGGCTTTCGCAATCAGGTGGCGCCCGACGAAACCCAGGTGGTGCGCGGCATCGCCGAAGAGGTTGTGTTGCGCCTCAAGGAGCGCGACGGCCTGGGCAACCAGAGCCCTTATTCCCAGCGCGATTTCCCCACAGAGCCGGGCCAGCTCGCCTATAGCTATGTCATTGACACCGAGCAGTTCAAGTATGTCCTGATGCAGATGTCCCAGGAGGCCGGCGTCGAGCTGCTGCTGCACGCCTATTATGCCGCCAGCATCCTGGAGGATCAGGCGCTGCAGGGCATCCTGGTCGAGTCCAAGTCGGGGCGGCAGGCCCTGATGGCCAAGGTCGTTGTCGACGCCAGCGGTGATGGCGACGTGGCGGCCCGCTCCTGTGCGCCGTTCTGGCAGATTCGGGCCGACGAGGCCCCGCGCCTCAACGACGCCCTAATGTATCGGGTCACCAGCCAGGGGCGTCCGGAAAAGACCATGGCCTGCGATCTGGGCGCGACGCAGGTGCTCTGGGGCCCCGGCGCCGGGCCTATCGATGCCACAGATGCCGCCGCCCTTTCCGCCGCCGAGGTGGATACGCGGCTCAGGATCTATGAGGATCTGGCCCGCAAGCAGGAGCAGGACCCCAGCCTGGCGGGCGCCCGCATCGTCGAGACGCCGCCGCTCTTGGGCATTCGACAGACGCGCTTTATCGAGGGCGAGTACAAGCTCACGGCGGAGGACGCCATCGAGGGCCGCCCCTTTGACGATGCCATCGCCATCAGCCCCTGCCCCATCATCCATTACTATGGGTACCGCCGCTACCTGGAGCACGAGGGCTATGACATCCCCTATCGGACGTTGGTGCCCCTGCAGGTCGAGAACCTGTTGGTGGCGGGACGGTGCATCTCTAGCGAGCAAGAGCCCTACGAGTCGCACCGTGCCATGGTGCCCATGATGGCCATAGGTCAGGGTGCGGGCGTGGCAGCGGCCCTGTGCGCTGCCGAGGGCGTCACCCCCCGAGCGCTGGATCCGCAGGCCGTGCGCGAGCTGTTGCGCTCCCAGGGCGCCTTTATACGGTAGCACCCTCGTTTGTTGCAACCACAGAGACGGCCCTCGGGCCGTCTCTTGTCTATGGCTCGGCCTCGATCACCATGTCCAGCCGCAGGGCATCGTCAGGGGCGCGTTCCCCGTTGACGTACAGGGGCAGGCGCTGCATTCCATTGTCGGGATCCAGCATCCCGATCCACACCCGGTAGAACCCCGCGTGGCCGTCGCCCCTGAGCGCCATCCGGTACGAGTCGACGATGGTCTCGCCCGGCTGCCAGCTAGACGTGGGGCGATCGCCCTCTACCGGAACGCGCTCTTTTTGCGCATACGTGTCGCCCGAAGGCCCGATGACCTCGGCGAACACGAGGTAATCCCCGTCCACAGGCGCGACGGCCTCCCAAAAGAGGGTCATCTCGATCACGCCCAGCGGGTGGATCATTGGCGGGCCCATGTCAAAGCCCAACAAGCGGATGCTCTCGCCCAGATGGGCCTCCTGCTGGCGACGGATCTCTACCGGCTCGGTGACCGTGGGTGGCTCGTCGTTGGTGCACGCGGCTACCGAGAGCACAAGTATCATCGTGCTCAGCACCAGCCAGGGCAAAATGCGCCGCGCTTTCAAGCGCCGCGCTGTGAAAAGGTCTGTCACGCTACTCTTCTTCCTCATCGTCTCTTTCAATGTTCTCCGGCCGCATCTCTCGCTTCCACAGGACCACGCCAGCGATGAGCATGGCGCCTCCGGCGATCACAAACCCCCACACCAATTGTGTGTTCACGGGCGCTCCCACCGTTTCCTGGATAATGACATGCAAGCCGGCTATGCCCAGCAGGATCAACCCCACAAAGAACAGTACCAGTGCAATGATCGCCTCGCTCACGATTCTCTCCTCTCTTGATCCACTGCTTTCTCCGCTATGCCTCAGCCAGGCGAGGCGCGAGCCCCGTGGCCCAGTCGTCAATCGCCTGCCAGTCACGATGGTCGCCCTCCTGCGCGCGCATCAGCTTGAGCATGCCTCGCATCAGGAAGGACAGCCTGGCATAGTCCAGCTTGCCAGCAAAGATCGCCGTATCCACCGCACGGAGCCCCTCGGACTGCGTTGCCATATATGCCTCGAGCGTCTCTATTTGCTCTGGCTTGTCGTCATCGCAGGCCGACAAACACACGGCAAAGAGCGCTACAGGCATGTCCGCCAGCGCCTGGCGATGGGTGGACAGCCAGCTGGTCGCGGCAGGCAACCAGCGCCCGGCACGTATCGCGCTCCCCAACACCACCGCGTCATAGCCCGTGGGCGGGCCCGCGTCCTGCACCCGCATGACGGTTGTCTCCAGGCCCTGCGCGGCCAGCGTGTCGGCTATCGCCTCGGCGACCTCCTGGGTGGATCCGGCTCCCGTTGCATAGACGACCAATATCCGCTTGGTCATGTTGCCTTCTCCTTGTGCAAATCACTCTACGCAGAGTCCGTCCAGCGCCTTGTCGCGAAAGACGGGCCTGCGTCCCAACTCGGTGATCTCGCCATCGTTGCGCACGTGCAGATCCACCTCATAGGTCCAGTGGGGACCGCATCCGAACAAACGGAGATCGAACAGTGTCAGCCGATAGCCGTTGTAGACCTCGGTCACATGCGTATCCTCGATCCGATTCCCCTCGTACGCATAATCTGGGTGGCGCGCCAGCCCATAGCGTGCCTCGAGCCCGGTGGCGGCCAGGGCAAAGCTCAGGGCCTCCTCCGACGATTCGATGGGGGCATAGATCCCGCGCATGGCCTCGGCATCGGCAAGGAGCACGAACGCCCCATTCTTGTAGATTACATAGCGCACATAGATCGGCGTGGGGCCGGTGTGCTTGTAGACATAGTACTCTGATGCCTCCATGGCCCCCAGGCTGTGGGAAGATTCCTCCTCGTGCCAATCGGGATAGACGTCACACAGGGCGATGGGGAAACCCGGCTCCAGCCCGCCCAGCAGGTCGGGGGCGAGGCGCATGGCGTCGCAACCCATCAGAGCGAACGGGCTTTCGGGCAAGCACCGTCGCAGGTCGTCCTGATCCACAGGGCAGCCGGCCGCCTCGAACGGCCCGTGATCCACAGTCAGGGTAGGCTGCGGGTGGTTGTCAAAGCGCGGCCCCAGCCTGCATCCGGCCAGCAGGGCTGCCATCACGAGCAACACCAGCGCTCGCGGGACCATGCCACTCTCCTCTCGAGTCATGCTATCGCTTCGCCTGTATTGTACCATGATCTGCGCGCATAGCACCATACTCTGCCGGCGGCACAACCGACGGGCCCGCAAATTCAGGTTCTCCAGCGATTGACATACAAGCACAAGACCCTGCATAATGCGCCCCAACAGCAGTCCAGCCCATTTGGTGGCGTTGGACAGCGAACGTCCCTATCCGCCTGCCCAGTAGCCGACTGGCTCGTTGTCAAGGAGGATGACCATGGTGCACCGGCGCGCTCTTATGATGGGGTTCCGCTGCTTGCTGGCTACCGCACTGCTTCTGGGGGCGTTGGGCATGGGTGCGCCCTCGCTGGCCGACCCACCGGCCGGTTGGATGATCGACGCCCTTGATCCGCATCCCGACAGCCATGTGGAGACCATTGTGGTGCAGCCCGATGGCAAGATCCTGATGGGCGGCTTTTTCGGGATGGTGGGTGACGTGTCTCTCCCCAGGCTTGCGCGGCTCAACCCCGATGGTTCCCTCGATGATGCCTTTGATCCTCCTGCACCCCAAGATAGAGTGCGCGCTCTGGCCCTCGATGGGGATGGCAGAATCATCGTGGCAGCAAAGATTACCGATGCGGACTATATCGCGCGTCTGCATCAGGATGGTAGCCTGGACGACACCTTTGCCCCGGGCGCCGATGATATTGTCTTTGCGCTGGCAATGCAGCCCGACGGCAAGATCGTCGTCGGCGGCCGTTTTACCACCATTGGCGGCCTTGCGCGTACCCATGTGGCCCGTCTGCATCCCGATGGCACGCCGGACGAGTCGTTCAACGCGGTGCTGGATGGTGAGGTGTATGCTGTAGTCCTCCAGCCTGACGGAAAGCTTCTGATAGGTGGCCCCTTTGACACGGTGAATGGCGTGGCGCGGAGCGGCCTGGCTCGGCTGCATCCCGACGGCACCCTGGACGAGACCTTGGCGGTGGATGCCGATGGTCCGGTCTTTGTGGTCGGCCTGCATCCCAATGGCCGCATCTTGCTCGGCGGATCCTTTGGCAGCGTCAATGGTGAGCCCCGGCGGCATTTCGCGCGCCTGTCACCCCAGGGAGCAGTCGATGATCTTGACCCGGGCTTTGGGCTTACCGGGCAGGTACACGCCATCGTCTCCGATGCCGACGGTCGCATCATCCTGGGGGGACTGTTCTCCTGGCTGCCAGTGGGGGCCACGGACCACCTGGCCAATCTCGCCATCATCGATACCGACGGCGATCTGGTAGCCGATCCTACCCTGCACGTCAACGGTTTCGTCATAGCGCTGGCGTTGCAGGCGGATGGGTCGCTGCTGATAGGTGGGCAATTTTCCGAGATAGGCCGCCAGGCGCAGCGTTGGTGCATGGGGCGGCTCACGAACCCCACCCCGGCCGTGCAGAGCCTGGACCATGACGCGGCCACCCGCAGCGCCACCTGGCACCGTTCTGGCGCCAGCCCCGAGGTGTGGCGCGCCACTCTCGAACTCTCCACAGATGGTGTTACCTACACCTCCCTGGGCGAGGGCGTCCGCGTCGACAGGGGCTGGGCCTGGGAGGATCTTGCTCTGCCGCCCGGGCAAGACCTCTGGTTGCGGGCCCGGGGCTACCATACCACGGGAGGTCGCAACGCCTCGATCTCGGTCGTCGAGACAATCGCCGAGCTCCCTGCGGGTCCGGTTCTGGTTCTCCACCATCTCCCGATTGCTCTGCGCTAGAGCCCCATTTCGGTTTGCACGTTCGCGAGAACGCGCTACAATAGCTGCACAATCGAACAGTCCGGTCGTGGTGCCCTGCAGGCCCGGATGCCCAGGGCGAAGAGCGAAGCCGGTGCGAGTCCGGCGCTGTCCCGCAACTGTGAGCGATCCCGTATCGCAAGCCAGGTCGACTGCCACGTACCGTACGCGCTACAGCCAGACCTTCGAGCGAAGGGTCGGCGCGTTGCTTGCTGGCACCACCTCTGCGGTTGGTGCGCCCTACACGCCGAGCCCGAGCCGGCGTGTTTCCTGTTGTCCCGCGTACGGCCACGTGCTCCGCCCGAGCTTGCCCAGGAAAAAGGAGCACGCCCCATGTCGTCCCCGTTGTCATCCGTCTACCGCCCATCCAAGCTCCGTATACTCGGTATGCTCCTGGCGCTCCTGCTGTTGAGCGTCTTGGGAGCCGCCTGCCAGCGCGGCACGCCGGCCGAATCCGCGGTCTCGGCCCATGTCGTAGTGCAGTTTGCCGATGGCGCCACCCACATCCGGCCCGTCGCCTGGTCCGGCGAGATGACCCGTGTGCAGGCCCTGGAGCAGGCGGGCTATGACGTCGTGTCGGATGAGGCCGGCGAGGCCATCTGCAGCATCGAGGGGTACGGCTGCCCCGCGACCGACTGTTTCTGCCCCGACAACCTCTGGGCCCAGGGGCAGTGGGAGGAGGACGGTTGGGATACCGATGCCTGGCCTCCCCCCGCTGTGGTCGAGGGCGATGTACTGGCCTTTCGCCTCGGGGCGCAGCCCGACTACTCCGACTGGGGCCTCTCGGGGCGCCTGCTGGAGGCGCCCAACTATGTGGCGGCCTACGGGGCCCTGGACTGGCTGCGCGGCCAGCAGGAGGAGGACGGCGGCTATGATGATGGCTTTGACGCGATCGGCGCCACCGTGCGCTCGCTACTGGCCGTGGGCGCCGCGGGTCTCGATCCCGATGCCTGGGGCGAGCCCAGCCTGAGCGCCTACCTGACCCA
Source organism: Anaerolineae bacterium (assembly GCA_007118555.1). Lineage (GTDB taxonomy): Bacteria > Chloroflexota > Anaerolineae > UBA1429 > UBA1429 > UBA1429. The sequence goes on from SKRJ01000312.1 coordinate 5,927, forward strand.
AGCTGAGGCCGAGAGCACCCGGGCCTATGCCCAGGGATCGGCCGCTGCCGCCGGCAAGCTGGCCATCGCCGCGCAGTGGGCCGGCATCGAACCCACGGATCTGGCGGGGCTCGACCTGGCGGACGAGATCGCGGCCACGTTCGATGCCGATACCGGTGCCTATGGCGGCGGCAGCGGCGATGCAGCGTGGGCCGTGCTGGGGCTCTATGCCCTCGAGCAGCCCATCCCACAGGAGGTGATTGCCTTTTTCGTCGAGGCGCAGCAAGAGGACGGCGGTTGGTCGTGGAACGAGCTCCAGAGCGAGAGCGAGATTCAGCACACGGCCATCGTCGTACAGGCCCTGCTCGCGGCCGGAGAGTCGCGGGATAGCGCCGCTCTATCCAGCGCCATGAGTCTTGTGCGCGATGCGGCCAATCCCGATGGCGGCTACCCCTACCAGATCTCGGGCGACAGCGATCTGGGCACCACGGCGGCCGTGATACAGGCGCTGATTGGCATGGGCCATCAAGAGACCGACGGCCAGGCGTTGTACGATGCGCTTGCCTATCTGCGGAACATGCAGCAAGAGGACGGCAGCCTGGAGGCGTGGTCGCCCCTGTACGCTACCCAAGAGGCCATCCCGGCCCTCATTGGGCGCACGCTGGGGCCGCGGCCTTGAGACTCGCCATGATACGACGCTCTCTCTGGCTGTTGCTGCTCATCACGGCGGCGTTGGCGCTGGCGCCGGTGCGATCCGTCGTTGGCCAGTCGCCCGTGCAGGTGGGGGTCGTCGTGCAGGAGGGGGCGGACTCGGTGGCGACCTACTGCGTCACTCTGACAGAGCCCGAGCCCACCGGATATGATGCGCTGGTCGCCACCGGGTTGCCGATTGTGGCGGCCATCTCGGCGCAGGGCTTGGGTGTGTGCCAGATTGGTGATACGGGCTGTCCCGCCAGCAACTGCTTTTGCCAGTGTCAGGGGGCCACGTGCAACTACTGGGCTTACGCCTACCTGCGCGATGGCGCCTGGTTGACGTCCAACGTGGGCGCAGGGGCGCGGCAGGTGAGCCATGGCGATGTGGAGGGTTGGCGGTGGGGCCCGGGCGATCCGCCGCCTCTCTTTTCCTTTGCGCAGATCTGTACCGAGGGCGCACCGCCGTCCTCGGTAGCAGAGCCAGAGGCCCCTGACCGGCCGACCGTGCCGCCGGGGCGCCAGGCCGCCTTTGTCGCTATCGCTATCGCCGTGGGCGCCGGGGGCCTGGCCATTGCGGCCAGCGCGAACAAGCGCTCCTAGCGAAAGGTCGCGTCGGCGGGCATGCCCGGCTTGAGGCGGCCATCGACATTGTCCAGGGCGATCGTGACGGCAAACACCATGTTGACCCGTTCCTCCCGCGTCTCGACGTTGCCGGGGGTGAACTCGGCCCGCGAGGCGATCTGCGACACCCGCCCGTAAAAGACATCGGGATAGGCGTCCACCGTAACCTCGACCTCCTGGTTGAGGGACACTCGCCCCAGATCGGGCTGCGGCACATATACCGTCAGTGTCAGGTTCCTCAGATCCGCGAGGACCAACAACGGCGCCCCTGGTGAGGCAAGCTCGCCCACATGGGCTACGGATCGCAGGATCTCGCCGCGGATCGGCGCTCGCAACGACAGCATGTCGAGCTGGACCTCGGCTGTGCGCACCATGGATTCGGCGTTCTGCAGGCTGGCCTGCGCCCGTAGCACTTGGGCCTCTTGCATGGTTAGCTCCTCGGAACGAGCGCCCTCCAGCAGCATATCGAGGGACGCCTGGGATTGCTCCTGCTGCGCCATCGCCGCATCAACCTGCGCCCGGGCCGTATCAATGTCCGCCTCGGCGATGCTCAGCGCGGCGCGGGCGCCCGCCGCCTGCGCGTCGGCGATCTCGATGCGGGCGCGGGCACCATCGACGCCCGCTGCTGCGGCGTCTGTCTGCGCCGCCAGGCTCGCCAGATCCTCCTCGCGCAGGCCTTGACGCACCCGCCACAGCTCCACCTCGGCGACGGTCACCGCTTCCTCCAGGGCCTGCACACGTGCATTCTCCAGATCGCACAGGCCTCTGTCGCGGGCTAGGTCCAGACCGCATGCGGCATCGCGGGTATTCTGCCGGCCCCAGAGCTCGTTCTTGACCCTCTCCAGGTTGTGTTCCGCAATGGCGATTTCTTCGGGCGTGGCGCCCCTTTCCCCTTTGGTCTGGGCGGCGCGGGCCATGGCCAGCTCTGCCTCGGCGCCCCGCAGCCCCGCACGGGCCGTGGTGCTCTGTCCCTCCGCGGCCGTGGCCTCGGCCGCGGCCGCGTCACGACGGCCCTCGGCCACCCGCAACTGGCTCTCGGCCAGGGCCACGTTGGCCTCTGCCGCTGCGACAGCGCCCCGTGCCGCGTCGATCTCCCTCCCGCGAGCTCCTGCCTGGGCCAATTCCAGTTGCGCCTCGGCGGCCTTCAGAGCGCCGGTGGCCTCGAGCACCGCGGCTTTGGCCTGCGCGTGCTGCTCCTGCATCAGACGATCGTCCAGGGCCACAAGCAGATCGTCTTCCTCAACGGTCTCGCCTTCTTCCACCGTAATCTCGACGATGCGTGCGCTCATCTCGGCGGCCAGCACCACCTCGGTTGCCTCGATGATGCCCGAGAGCTCCATGGGCGAGTTCCGGGCGGCGCGTGGCATGGCATCGACCCTCTCTCCGCAGCCCAGCGCCGTGCCCCATGCGATCAGGACCGCCAAAAGAATCGACAGATCTCTTTTCGTGCTCATTCGCGCTCCTCATCACCGCATCTCTGCACGCTGGCGATGAATACATCCTCCAGCGATGGCGTGATCTCCTCCAGCCTCACGATCTCGATCCCCTCTTGCGCCAGGGTGGTCTCGATCTGGTCGCGGGCTTGTTCCGGGTCTTGGGCCACCACATGGATTTGGGCCCCATAGAGGGCCACCTCCTCAAAGGCCCCCGTCTTGCGCAAGGCTTGGATCGCCCTGTCAGGGGCGTCGCAACTCAGCTCCAGGACATGCCCCTGCATATGCTCATCCTTAATGTCGCGGGGCGTGCCCAGGGCGATCATCCTGCCACGCTGTATGAACCCGAGTCGATGGCACTGCTCGGCCTCGTCCATATAGTGTGTCGTGACAAATACCGTGCGTCCCTGATCCGAGAACCGGTACAGGAGGTCCCAAAAGGCGCGTCGCGCCACCGGATCGACGCCGGCCGTGGGCTCGTCGAGAAAGAGCACCTCGGGCTGATGCATGATGGCGCAGCCCAGGGCCAGGCGCTGGCGCGACCCTCCCGAGAGGGTGTTCGTTGGCTCTTGCTCGCGGCCCTCCAACTCGGCCATCTCCAACACCGAGGCCACATTTCTCTCCAGATTCTCGTCTCTTACGCCATAGATGCCGCCAAAAAAGGCCAGGTTCTCGGCCACGCTGAGATCGTTGTACAGGCTGAATCGCTGCGACATGTACCCGATCCGTCTGCGTATCTCGCGCCTCTGGCGGGCTACATCATAGCCCAGGACGGTGGCCGCACCCGATGTGGGCTTGAGCAAGGCCAGCAACATGCGCATCGTCGTGGTCTTGCCAGCGCCATTGGGGCCCAGCAAGCCAAAGATCTCACCGCGCGGCACCTCAAAGGAGACGTCGTCCACCGCAACGAAACGCCCAAAGGTTTTGGAAAGACCCTTGGCCGCCACGGCTGGCCCGCCATTCGACCGATGGCCGGTCATCCCTCGCCGTCCGGTTCTATGTGACGGTCCCCATGATTGTCACGCATCATCTGTGGCGCGCTGGTATCCTGGGATCCATACTGTCGTTGGATCAAGCTGACAAAGGCCTCCTCCATGCGAATCGGCGCCGGGCGAATATCGCGAATCTCGATGCTGGCCTCGTCAAACGCCTCTTGGATGCGGGGCAGGGCGGCATCGGCATCCTTCACGAGGACGCGCACCTGATCCCCATAGGGCTGCACCTCCTCTATCCACTCCATATCCTCCAGGGCGTGTCTCGCCTCAAAGAGCGACTCGGGCCACACCACCAGGAGCTCCCAAGACACAGAGCCCTTGATCTCGACCGGGGTATCGCAGGCCAAGAGGCGGCCTTGAAACATGAGCCCCACGCGAGAGCAGCGTTCCGCCTCATCCATATAGGGCGTGGACACCACCATCGTGACGCCCTGGCTGTGCAGCTCGCTCAGCATATCCCAGAACTCGCGCCGCGACACAGGATCGACGCCCGTGGTGGGTTCATCGAGCAGGAGCAGATCGGGCTCGTGAATCAGTGCGCATGCCAGGGCCAGCTTTTTTTGCATGCCGCCCGACAGTTGCCCTGCCAGGCGCTCCCGAAACTCGGTCAGGCCGGCAAAGCCGAGCAGCCGCTCGTTGCGCTCGGCACGCTCCTTGCCGCGTACGCCTCGCACATCCCCATAAAAGCGCAGATTCTCCTGAACGGTCAGATCGGCATAGAGCGTAAATCGCTGAGCCATATAGCCGAGGCGCCCATGGATGCGGCCCGGATGCCGCATCGCATCGTGGTCAAACACCCTGACGCTGCCCACGGTCGGCTTGACCAGGCCCGTCAACAGTCGCAGCGTCGTGGTCTTGCCGGCGCCATCGGGGCCGACGAGGCCCAGAATCTCGCCCCGCCGCACCTGGAGATCGAGCCCATCGACGGCCACCGTGTCGCCAAACCGTCGCTCCAGATCGCTGGCCTCGATGATCAACTCCTCGGATGTTGGTTCTTGCAACTCGTGCTCATTTCTATCAACATGCTTGGTGCTCAGCCTGTATTCTATGTCAAGTATAGCACATGCGCCGACCGCATCTGTGTCTATTGCAGCCGCTGTCGTAGCGAAATGACGCCCAACGTCCAGAAGACGACATTCAGCGCCACCAGGGCCCCAATCGGCACCAGATTGTCGACGAACCCACCCCCGCGCAGCAGAATGCTTCTTACCAGCACCAAATAGTGCCGCAGCGGCAGCAGCTCCGAGATCCAGGACAGGAACCCCGGCAGGTTCTCCACGGGCACGACATAGCCGCAAAAGGCCATGTCGAACAGAATCTGCACAAAGATGAGCTGGGTGGCCTGCTGCTGTCGGCGGACTCGCGACGAGAGGAACAGGCCCCAGGCGCTCTGCGCCAGGATGAACAGCAGCGCGGTGCCAAACAGCAACAGCACCGACCCACGGGCAGGCAGATCCCAGATCCAGCGCGCTGCCGCAAAAAGCGCCCAGAAGTTGATGATCCCTACCAGGAGCGGCGGCAGCATCTTGCCCACGATCAACTCGAGGCGGGCCAGCGGCGTCACCAGCAACTGCTCCAGGGTGCCCGTCTCTGCCTCGCGCACGATGCTCAGCCCCGCCACCATCAGCACCACCTGATAGAGCAGGAATCCCAGTTGCGGTGCCAGGCGGCCCTGCAAGGCGGTGATCTCGAAATAGCGGGTGGGGCGCACCTCGATGCTCTGTGCGTCTGTCTGTGTGGTCCCCAGCGCACGAATGGCTCCCGAGGCTGTGCCCAGCAGCCGTATCGCGACAAAGGTATTGCTGGCATCCACCACGAGCAACACCTCGGCGGGCCGTACGCCTTCCCGGAGCAGACGCCCATAGTCGGGTGGAATCACGACCAGACCCTGCACCAGCCCCTCAAAGAGGGCGCGGTCGCCATCGGCCAGCCGGTCGATCCGCGCATGAACCACGATCTCACGGGTATTCTCCAACGCCTGTGCGATGCGCCGCGATTGGGCGCTCCGGTCATGGTCCACCACGATGACCCGGTCGGCAGGTCGTGTTTCGCCCCCCGCGACGCTGACGACCATGCCCAGCAGCATCAGAGGCACGATGATCAGCAGGCCCGCAAAGATCTTGTCGCTGCGCAACTGCCAGAGCTCTTTTGTAGCCAGCGTCCGGATGCGGTGGAACATGCTCCCATCCATGCCTCTGTCGCTCATGCCACCCTCTTTTTGGCCAGCAAGAGACTGGCCAGCAGCGTGGCGGCGGCGATCCACAGCAGGTTGACAAGGCCTGCGCCCAGCGCCGAGAGTTGGGCGCCCTTGAGGAACAGCGAACGGTTCATGTCGACATAGTTCGCTGCGGGCAGCACCCGTACCAGGATCCGCTCCGCCAGACTTCCCGGCTCCAGGGGGATCAGCAGGCCGGACAAAAAGAACGAAGGCACGAAAAAGATCAGCACGATGATAATGATCGTCAGGCGCTGGCTGTTAGCCGTCGACCCAATGAGGATGCCGATCCCCATGAGAGAGAGCATGAACGCCGAGGCCACCACCGTGAAATCAGCGAGCGAGCCGCGAAAGGGGACGCCAAACCACCAGAGAGCCGTCGCCCAGGCCAACAGGGTTCCAACCACGCCCAGCACCAGATAAGGCACCAGCTTGCCCAAGAGATACTCGATAGGGCGAATCGGCGTGGACAAGAGCCCCTCATAGCTGCCCTGCTCGGTCTCTCGGGCGCAGGCCAGGGCCACAGCGATGGCGGGAAAGGTAAAGGCCAATGCCATCAGCCCGGGGGTCATGGCATCGATCCAACTCATGGGCAGGTTGTACAGGGGGCGTGTATGCACCACGATCGGCGGCGGCCGTTGGGCCGTGGTGCCCTGTGTCGCAGCCCATGCCATGGTGCGCTGCTCGATATTCTGCAGATAGGTTTCGGCTTTGTGATAGTCGGAGCCGTCGAGCACGATTTGAATCGCCGCGCTGCGTCCTGCCGTCAAATCCGCGTGGAACCCTGGCGGAACGACCACCACAACGCCCACTGCGCCCCGTTGCAGCAGCGCCAGGGTCTCGGCATAGCTGCCGGGATAGGCGACGACCAGCACCTCGTCATCAGAGGTGAGCGTGTGGACATAACGGCGCGAGCTGGGACTGTGGTCCTGATCCATAACGCCGATGCGGACCTGCTGCAGGTCCGCTGCAAAGGTGTAGGTGAGCAGGAACAGGACAAAAGCCGGCGCCACCAGAACCATGAACAGAATCTGATAGTCGCGCCTGATGTGGGCGAGTTCCTTGCGGATCAGCGCCCATGTGCGCCTGAAGGACATCTCTAACCTCAGCCAAAACGATTCTATCGCTGCCGCACGGGTAGGATCGCTCTCACGCGGTTGCATTCGCCGCAGTGTGGATCATCAGAGCCACGGCCCGCCGGGGTCATCTTGACGGGTGGTACCAGTATAGCCGTCCAAGAGATCTTTACGCAAGCATTTCATCTGCGTGTAGCGGGTTAGCTATTCGCCCGCCGTGGGGCTGCCATGCCCGCGCCCCTCCCAAAAGAGGTCGCTCTGGGCTCGCCAGAGGACCGCGTTGCTCTTGAGCCAGGGGTATTCGATATGAGGATGCCCCGTCTCGGACGCCAGATACACCGAGCAGTCGGGGATCCGCTCCGCGAGCCGGGCGTACTGCGCCGCGATACCGGGCGTGCGTGGATCGGCCAGGCAGCCGGTGAGCAGGGTGGGGCACGCGATCCCGTTCAGGGTCGCGACTGGCACCGCATACCCGCCGCGGTCGGCCATCCGCCGCACAAAGGCCGTGTCGGCATCCACCACAGCGCGCCAATCCTCCCCGTGCTGTTGCGCCAGGTTGCGGCTCTGCCGCCGGTAATAGTGCTCGCGCCTGTCCAGCATGCGGTGCAGGCTGCGCATGTCCATCTCGGGCAAAAAGCTGTCACACACGGCGCTCAAGGGCCGAATGTCGTGTTGGCGCGCCTGTTGGCCTGCCACATGCAGGGCCACCAGCGCCCCGCCATGGGAGCCCACCAGGTGGCAGGCCTCGATCCCCAGCTCCTGCAGGAGGTGGCAGCCCAGATCGGCCCAGTAGCCCCAGAGATCATACTCGTGCTCGTCGGGGTATGGGTCCTGCCGCGCCGAGCGGCCCCGCCCCGGATAGTCCATCGCGATCA
>SKRJ01000263.1 GCA_007118555.1 Anaerolineae bacterium
ATGCATGGGAGGGACAGGATGGAGAACCGAACGATTTGGACGATTGTGATCGCGGTAGTTGTACTGGCGTTATTGGCCTGCTGCTGTATCGGCCTTTTGGTGCCAGCGGCATTTACCACCTTTCGGACGACCGCTGGCGTGACCGAGTTCCGCGTCATGCCGGGCGTGACCACCGTGCGCGGTACAGGGCAGATCGTCGAGCGCGCGTTTCCTCTGGGCGACGTGAACCGCGTGCACCTGACCGGCTCGGCAGACGTTACGATACAGTTGGGGACAGAGGCATCGATCCAGATCCAGGCCGAGGAGAACATCATCGACCTGGTCGAGTGGGAGGAGCGCAATCGCTCTGTGGTCATCGGGATGCGCCCCAATGTCCGCATCATTCGCGACCATCCGATCCGCGTAACGGTAACGGTTCCCGAGTTGGTGGCCATCACCTCGGCAGGTAGCGGCGATATCGTCGCGCCAGACATGATGAGCGACACCATCAATATCCATGTGATGGGCTCGGGCGATGTCAACGTGGACTATGTCGAGGCCCAAACGGTCGAGATCAACCTGAACGGTTCGGGCGATATCAGCCTCCTGGGGGTTGACGCCGAACAGATCCAGGTCCGCATCATGGGCTCGGGCTGGGTACGTCCGGGCGATGGCACTGTCAACGCACAGGACATTACCATTTCCGGCTCGGGGAGCTATCAGGCAGAGAGCCTCGAGAGCGCTCGGGTTTCGGCCAACCTCATGGGTAGCGGCAGCGCCCGTGTGCGCGTCAGCGACGAGCTATCCGCCCGGCTGGCCGGCAGCGGCAATCTGGAGTACATCGGGTCGCCAAGCATAGACTCGACCGTCCTGGGTTCGGGCCGCCTGCGCCAGGTGGGGCAGTAGGTGCAAGAGGAACGAGGTCCCGAGACACGGCCGCATCTTGGGACCTCGGTTTGCATCGCGGCATAGGAACCCGCTGGCGCGCTACAGATCCAGCGAGCGCCGAACATGATCGCGGAGATCCGCGATAGCCTCCATGACGGCAAAGTGCCCCTTGTCCAGCACCACCAGATCCATCCCCTCATAGCCGTGGCGCTGCACCTCATACTCCACGAGGCTGTCATAGCGGGCCAGCAGGGGGTAACAGTCGTCTTGCCGGTTGGCGCGGAAATCATCCTCAAAGCAGAGCACGCCTTCCAGGAGCGCAGGGTTGGAGCGGGCCGGTTCGGCGACCAGCCGGCGATAGTCGGAGGTGACAAACACCTCGTGGAGCCGGGTGCCCGCGACCATCGGCACGTAGCGAGCGATCCCACGCCCCAGATAGGCCCGATGCAGGTTCACGACCCATCCGCCCAGGCTTATCCCCACCGCATATACCCGCGGGCAGGCCTCCGCGCTCAGGCGCTGCGCCAGGGCGTCAACCAGCGCGGTGGCAGCGGCCAGCATGCCCACATAGCGGCTCAGATCGCCCAGGGCACGGATGTACTCGCCCTGCGAGCCCTGGTGAAAGGGCGCCTGCAGCAGGATGAGGTTGACGTCTGCATCGAACTCGGACGGGAACAGCTTGCGAAACGAGTTCGAGCTCGTGCGCCCAAAGTCGTGTGGTTGCTCACCACTACCATGCACAAAGAGCATCGTCGGGGCCTCGATGCCGCGCCATTGATGCACAAGATACCCCGCATCGAACGCCCCGAGGGGGGTGTCCACAGAGACTTGATGCCATACGCCAGGATCCAGCCCATCGACCTCGACGGTGGCGCCCTGGACAGCCTCCGCAAGCGGTATGCTGTCCGCCGACCGTCCAAAGAAGCGGTCGCGTCTATAGACCAGAGCGCCAAGCGACGCGCCGATGCTATCGATTGTCCGATGGAACGATCCCGATACAGTCGCCATGCCAGAATCCTTTCTCGACCGATGCTTCCTAATGCACAGTGGCCTCGCTTGGTCTGCGTTTCCCGCTGGGGATGCAGCCAGGCCGCCCTCAGCGGCACGAGGACGCGACGTCCGCCGCCGTTAAACAAGACCGTGGCCACCAAGAGATTCTAGCCCGCGCACGGTATCTTCGTCAATCAGCGGAACCGGGGGGGGAGCAGGCGCAGAGTCCGTTGTGGACCTGACAGGTTGACGCACAAACCCTGCTTGGGCGCTGGAGCACCCAAGCAGGGTCGATGATCACGGGACCCTTGTTGCGGTTACGAGCCGTCCTGGGGTAGCTAGCCTACTCGGCGTATGCAGCAATCCCGATAACGCGCGGCCCGCCGTGCGTGCCCACTACAGGCGTCACATTGGCTATGAGGAGCTCGGCATTGCCCACTCGGGAGCGCAGCTCCTGCAGCAGGGCCTCTGCCTCGTCCTGCGCCTCGGCATGCATCACAGCAGCGTGCATGGGTCGGCCAAGATCGATATTCTCCGAGATGTACTCGACGACCCGGCTCAGGGAACGCTTGCGCGTGCGCACCTTTTCAAGAGACTCTACGATGCCCTCGCTGGTGCGAATGGTGAGCAGGGGCTTGAGCTGTAGCGCCGTGCCCAGCAGCTTGGCGGCGCCACCGATGCGACCGCCACGGTGCAGGAACTCGAGGGTCTCGACCGTAAAGACTACCTCGATCTTGGAGCGCACTTCCTCGACCGCCGCAATGATCTCTTGCGCCGTGGCTCCCTCATCCCGGGCTCGCGCCGCTGCCAGCGCCTGCCAACCCAGACCCATCGACACCGAGCCCGAATCGATAACGTGTAGCGGCCTTTCGATCATGCCCTTGGCCGCATTGGCCGAGGCAACGGTACCACTCAGCTTTTCCGAGATGCAGATCGCCACAACCTCGTCCGCGTCAATGCTTTCGATCATGTTGACAAAGTCGGCGGGCGTGGGCTGCGACGTGGTAGGATGGGCCGGATCGTTGGGCAGGCGCGCGTAAAAAGTGGCATGGTCGATATCGACGCCGTCACGCAACTGCTCCCCATTCCACAGCACATACAGCGGAATCACGTGAATATCATGCTCTTGAACCAGATCGGCAGGCAGGTCGCTTGTGCTGTCGGTCAATATGGCGATTCGATGGTTGCTCATATCCGTCCTCCCCCTCGCGATAGGCTGCGATACACCGTCTCGCTCCATAACACCGCAGAGCACCGCGAGTTGCGTTGAATGCGAGTTATTTGTGACAATTCGCCCCTGGGTGATGGTATGACTCGGCTTCTCCGGCATGGCCCCTGGTCTGCAAGTTGACATCCGCATCGACGAGACGTATAGTGCGTGCCCCTGCGACTGCTTGACCATTTACTCATAGGGGATGGGTCCCATGAAAAAGGCATATCTTCTTCTGGCCGCTCTGTTGCTCTCGCTGGCGGCCTGTCAGGGGCAGACGCCCTTGGCCGCTCCGCCCCTTGCACCCACAGCGAAGAGCGCCGAGGTCGTCCCGTCGCCCACGCAACCCGCTACGGCCACGGTGACGCCTGCGCCCACCGAGACAGAGACCCCGAGCCCCACCCTTTCGCCCACGGCGACCCTGACAGCCACGCCTACCGCGACGCCCACGCCCGATCCCTACGCGGGGCTCACCATCGAGGACCTGCGCAACCGCACCTATGGCGGCGGTGAACTGGTCATGGTCGAGACGTTGGCCACCACGGCCGCCTTTACCCGCAGCCTGATCACCTACCCCAGCGACGATCTGACCATCTATGGGTTCATGAATGTACCTGTGGGCGAGGGCCCCTTTCCCGTGGCTATCGTGCTGCATGGCTATATCGATCCCGCCATCTATGAGACGCTGGCCTACACCACGCGCTATGCCGATGTCCTGGCCCGCGCCGGCTATCTGGTCATCCACCCCAACTTGCGCAACTATCCGCCCTCGGACAGCGGCCCGAACACGTTTCGGGTCGGCATGGCGGTCGACGTGCTGCACCTGCTGGCCCTGATACGCGAGCAGGCCGGCCCCCTGGCCCAGGCCGA
>SKRJ01000113.1 GCA_007118555.1 Anaerolineae bacterium
CAGCCATTCGGCGTGTTGCGACGCGCAAGCTCCACTCTCATTATGTCCGATTCTACCATGAGAGCCAATGGCGCACAAAAGCGGCACCTGCTCATCGGCGATGCGGACATCGGCGATGGGTGGAGCGGGGCTGTGTCGGCGCCCGTCTGGGTGGGTTTGACCCGTGGGGTGAATCTGCTAGAGTAGTGCGTCGGCTTGGGTTGGTTGGAGCAGGAGTATGTTTGCCAAGTGACACACAGCCCCACGGATCGAGCGGACTATCGGCGCAACGCGATTGCCATGGCCCTGGATTCCTCGCTCTTTTTCATGGCCATGAGCTTTGTTGGCACCACCACGGTTTTGCCGGCCTTTTTGGCCACGCTGACCGAGTCGGAGCTGGTGATCGGCGTGGGCAGCGGCATCACGCGGGGCGCCTGGCTGTTGCCCCAGTTGCTGATCGCGGGGCTGGTGACGCGCCTGACGCACCGCAAGCCGCTCATCGTCGGCGCGGCCTGGGCCTCGCGGCCCATCCTGCCGCTGATCGCGTTCCTCGTCTGGCGGTATAGCGCTGTGGCCCCTACGATGACACTGGTTCTCGTGCTTTCGCTGTTGTTCCTGCTATTCCTCGTCGATGCCGTGGTCAGCGTGCCCTGGTTCGACCATATGGCGCGCACGATCCCCGCCGAGCGACGCGGCATCGTCATTGGCACGGGGCAGGTAATGGGTGGCTTGGGCGGCTTTGGCGCCGGGGCGCTGGTAGCCTATCTGCTGAGCGAAGGGAGCCGTTGGGGCTATCCCGAGAACTATGCCCTGGTGTTTGGCATCGGCGGCGGTCTGCTGATGCTTTCCGCCGTGGCCATCAGCTTTCTCAGCAATCCCGAGTGCAAGCCCGGTGAGGGCGAGACCACGCCGACCCTGCGCGAGACGTTGGCATCGCTGCCGGGCATTCTGACGCAGGACAGGCCCTTTCGGCGGCTGGTGGCCGTACAGCTCCTGGCGGGCTTCGTCGGTGTCGCCAGCGCCTTTTACGTGCTGTATGCCCAGCGTGTGTTGGCCTTTGGAGAGGCCGAGATCGGCATTTTCGTCTCGGCGCAGGTGGTGGGCTCGGTCTCGGCGGGGTTCTTGTTGGGGTATATCCAGAATCGCTGGGGACCGCTGATTCATGTGCGTCTTCAGATCATCATCGGGCTGCTGCCCCCGATTCTGGCGCTCCTCGCCGGGCCGGCGATCCTCGTGTCTTTTGAGGCGGCGCGCGTCGTGTACGTGGCTCTCTACTTTGTGCTGGGCGTGTACATCGGTGGCTTTAGTTGGCCCTTTTTCAACTGGATCCTCGAATACGCCCCCGAGCCCCGACGCCCGCTCTATATCGGTCTGATGAACACGCTGACGGCCGCTACGATGCTGGCGCCCGCCCTGGGCGGCTGGATCGTGAGCGCCGTCTCTTATCCGGCCGTATTTGCATTGGCCCTGACATTCGCCGCGCTGGCGCTGGGGATCTCTGTGGGCCTGCCATCGACGCGGCCGTCGGCGGCGCCACGGGTCGAGGAGCCGGCCTGAGCGCGTCATCGTCGCCCCGGGTCCCTCTCGGCAGTGGGGCACCGGTTGTCCCGATCTCCTCTTGCGGGCATCTGGTCTGCGTCGCTCAAGATGCTTTGGGTTGCCATTGGTACAGGCTGAGGCAAGTTCCTCATTTTCGCGGCTACCCAGCGGATCCCGTCGTGCGGATCGGGCCGTGGGCCGGGACATAGGCTGACAACCTCAAAGGCAGTCCCTCGGGCGCTATGCCTGCTGCGTCCCGTCGTATAGAATGATAGGGGTGAGCACGCTGTTCGCCTGTCGCTGCATCGGAGTATCGCCATGTCTGAGCACCTCTATGATGACGCCCTGGATGGGGCCGAAACCACAGACTGGAGCTATCGTCGCAACGCGCTCGGTTTCAGCGCCGATATGGCGTTGTTCGAGGCTGCCTTTAACCTGATCGGCTTTACCACGGTCCTACCCGCTTTCCTGGCTGCCCTGGTGGATTCCGAGATCCTCATTGGCCTGGCCACGGGCATGGCCAGCGCCGCATGGCTCTTGCCCCAGATAGCTATCGCGGGCCAGGTGGCGCAAGCGCCGCGCAAAAAGCCGCTGGTCATGCGTGCCGTCTGGATTGCGCGTCCCGTTGTGCTCCTGATGGCCCTGCTGGTGTGGCTCCTGGGCGTCCGCATCCCCTGGTTGACCTTTGCCGTCGTTACGCTGTGCGTCATTGCTCTCTTTGTGGGCGATGCGTTCAGCTCGGTAGCCTGGTTCGATCTGATCGCCAAGGTGCTGCCTCTGGAGCGCAGAGGACGGATTCTGGGCCTGGGGCAGATGGTCGGGGGGCTACTGGGCGTCGCCGCGGGCATCGTCGTGAGCTATATTCTGGGGCCCGAGAGCCCCTGGGCCTTTCCGAACAACTATGCCCTGGTGTTCGCCGTCTCTGGCATCATCTTTCTCCTGGGAGGGCTGGCACTCTCGCTGATACAAGAGCCCGAGATCGAGGCTCCGACGGCCACGCCGCAGCCCGTGAGCGCCGTATTGGCCTCGATCCCCTCCATCCTCGAGGACGACCCCGACTTTCGACGCGTGGTGATCGTGCGCCTGTTGGTCAACCTGATGGGCGGGGCGGGCGCCTTTTACGTGCTCTATGCCACGTTGCGTCTGGGCTTTGAGGCAGCGGACGTTGGCCTCTTTATCTCTGCCCAGGTGCTGGGCTCGACGGCGTCCGGGGGCCTGCTGAGCCTGGCGCAGGATCGCTGGGGGCCGGTGACGCATCTGCGCATCATAATCCTGCTCTCCATCTTTCCGCCTCTCCTTGCCTTGCTGGCTGCGCCTGTACAGGCGGTGCTGCCCGGCGCCACCCCGATCCTCTTTGTGGCGGTCTTTTTCTTTCTGGGACTCTACTCGGCTGGTTTCTCTTGGCCCTTTTACAACTGGATCCTCGAATACTGCACGTCGCCCTATCGCCCGCTCTATATCGGGCTGATCAACACCATGAGCGCCGTGACCATGGTCTCCCCGGCGATCGCCGGCTGGATCGTCGGGTCCGTCTCCTATCGGGCGGTGTTTGCCATCGCGGTAGGACTGGGCGTGGTCGCCTTTATCCTCTCCAAGACGATCCCCAGCACGCGGGTCCAGCCGACTATCGATCTGTAGGGGCTGACGCGGGCGACAGGGGCCCGATGGGGATGCGGCGGGCGATCCGGATCTCTTGCATGGATAGATCGCAGCCATAGGCGCGCAGCATGACGCCTGCCTGCTGGGCTCGGGCCAGTGTTGTGGCAAAGGCGGGGTCGGCTGCGACGTGAGGGGCAAAGCGCCGGGCGTCACTTCGCTGGGCCACAAAGGCTGCCGCCGCCCGCTCGCCACGCTGCGCCACAGAGATCAACTCCTCGAGGTGGCGCGTGCCCCGGGTGGTGGGCGCATCGGGAAAGAGCGCCCATCCGTCCACGACCAGGGTCACCGATTTGACCTCCAGCCACACGACGCCGGCTGCGTCCTCCAGGAGCATGTCGATGCGGCTGGCGCCCAGGGTCACCTCGCGAGTGAGGCTACAGAGGGGGCGCCCCTCCCAGCCGGTTTGACCCAGGTGCTCGGCCATGAGGGCGTTGGGCAGCCGGGCATCGATCGAGACCAGGCCGCCCTCGTGCTCAACGAGTACCAGATCATAGGGCGTCTTGCGGCCGGGGCGGCTCTGGGGCGAGAGCCAGATGGCGCGGCCCGGCACAAGCAGCTCGGCCATGCGGCCCGAGGTCGGCACATGAGCCATGGTCGGCGTGCCCTCTACGGTGACGGTGGCGCGGAACCGGTTGTCTCTTTGCAGGAACACGCCCGGGAACAGTCGTGGCAACCGCATGCTCTGGGTGGCCTCTAGGTGTGACGTGTCATGCGTTTGCCATCGCCAGAATGCCCTGCGCGGCGATCTCGC
>SKRJ01000374.1 GCA_007118555.1 Anaerolineae bacterium
ATCACGGTGATCGGAATCACGGTGATCGGAATCACGGTGATCGGAATCACGGTGATCGGAATCGTCACGCGCGCCGACAGGGCAAGCCTGTAACAAGGGAGGGAGACCACCATGCGACCGAACCGATTGCGCGAGCTGTTGAACGCCGACATGCCCACCCTGGGCACCCATGTGATCAGCCCCTGGCCGGGGATCGTCGAGATCGTGGGCCATGCGGGCGTCTTTGACTATGTCGAGTATGTGGGCGAGTACTCGTCCTGGAGCCTGGAGGGGCTGGACAATATCGGCCGGGCCCTGGACCTGTTCCCCGACCTCTCGGGCATGATGAAGGTCGACGAGCAGTGCCGCGGCTTTATCGCCCAGCGCTCGATCGATTCCGGCATCCAGAACGTGCTCTTTACCGACGTGCGCACCGCCGACGATGTGCGCGACTGCATCCGCATGGTGCGCCCGGAGACGCCCGAGGCGGGCGGGGTGCACGGGGCCGGCATGCGCCGCCTGGTGGGCTATGTGCTGGGCGGCGGCTCGGAGGACTGGGTCCAGGCCATGAACGAGGTCGTGATCGCGATCATGATCGAGAAAAAGGCCGCCATGGACAACCTGGACGAGATCCTGGCGGTGCCGGGAGTGGACATGGTCCAGTTTGGCCCCAGCGACTATTCCGTTAGCATCGGCATGCCGGGGGGCGGCGGCTCGGAGGTCGTGCAGGAGGCCCACCGCACCATGATCGAAAAGGCACTGGCGGCCGGCGTGCGTCCCCGGGTCGAGTTGGGCGGGTTCGACATGGCCCAGCCCTACATCGACATGGGCGTGCGCGACTTTTGCGTGGGCTGGGACATTGGCACGATCTTTCGCTGGTGCAAGGCCCAGGGCGACCTGATCGAGGAGCTGGGCCTGCGCAAGGTCGAGGGCGGCGCCGAGATGGACTATCCGGCAGCGGGACGGTAGGACGCAGGAAACCACCACAACGCCATATCATCACAGGGGGACGACGCAATAGGCATCGTCCCCCGCTTGCCATAGGAGCCAAGCCACATGAACCCCATCGCGAACTGGGCAGCGGGCGACGTCATCGCCAACGGCCTGCGCATCCACTATTACCGCTCCGGCGGTGAGGGGCCGCCCGTCGTCTTGGCCCACGGTATCACCGATAGCGGCGAATGCTGGCCGCGGGTGGCGCCGGTGCTGGCTCAAGACTACGACGTGCTCACCTATGACGCCCGGGGCCATGGCCGCTCCGAGACGCCCCGCGCGGCCTACTCCAGCGTGGAGCAGGCCGACGATCTGGCCGGGCTCATCACCGCGCTGGGGCTAAAGCAACCCTGCCTCGTGGGCCATTCCATGGGGGCCGCCACGGTGTCCCTCACGGCGGCACGCCACCCAGGCCTGATGCGGGCCATCGTGCTGGAGGACCCGCCCTGGCGCGACGTCCCGCCGGAGCAGGCCCGCTCCCGCATCGGCGGATATGGGCAGCGCCTGCAAGAGTACCAGTCCATGGGCGTCGAGGAGCTGATCGCCTTTGGCCGTGAAAAGCGTGAGGGCTGGGATGACGCCGAGTTCGAGACGTGGGCCGTCGCCAAGCACCGCTGCCGCGCCGAGGCCCTGGCGCAGATGACCGGCCTGGGCCCAAACTGGCGCGAGGTGGTCGCCCAGATCCAGTGTCCGACGCTGCTCGTCACCGGCGACGCCGAGGTGCAATCGGCCGCGGGGCTGGGCGCCATCGTGACGCCCGAGGCCGCCGAGGAGGCCATGTCCCTGTTGCAAGACGGGCGCCTGGTCCACGTCCCCGGCGCCGGGCACAATATCCGGCGCGAGGGGTTTGACGGCTACATGAACGCGGTGCTGGCGTTCCTGCGAGAGCAGACGGGTTAGCGTCCGTCCCTGATAGCTGGCAGCACTGGACCAACAAGTCTCGCGAGTGAGGAGGCACCCATGCCCAAGCGACTGGTCTGCGTGGCGCCGGAGGAGTTGGCGTGGCAGAGTTATGAGGCCCCGGCCCTGGTCGGCGATCAGGTGCGCGTACAGGTCGAGCACGCCGCCGCCAAGCACGGCACCGAGATGGCCTTTTACACCGGCTATGGCCTGGCGCGCGGCACCTATGACGACGAGTACCAGCTCTTTCGCCACGAGCCCCCCGCCGACCCCTATCCGATCCGGGTGGGCAACATGCTGGTGGGCCGCGTCGTCGAACGGGGCCCCGACGTGCAAGAGCTGCAGGTGGGCGACCGCGTCTGCGTGTACGGCGGCTTTTCCGACATGGCCGTCGCGCCCGAGGCTCGCTGCTGGTCCATGCCCGAGGAGATGCCCTGGCAGAACGCCGTCTGCCTCGACCCCGCGGGCTTTGCTGTGGGCGCCGTGCGTGATGGCGACATACGCCTGGGCGATGCCGTGGCCGTGTTCGGCATGGGCGCTATCGGCCTGCTGGTGGTGCAGGCCCTCAAGCTGGCAGGCGCAACGCCCATCATCGCCGTCGAGCCCCTGGCGTCGCGTCGGGCCCTGGCCGAATCGCTGGGCGCCGACCTGACGCTGGACCCCACGGTCACGGACGTGGGCCTGGCGATCAAGGTCGCCACGGGCAAGCGGGGCGCCGACGTGTGCATCGAGTACAGCGGCGCCCGGGCGGCCCTGCAGGGGGCGCTGCGGGGCGTGGCCTATGGAGGCACCGTGGTCATGGGCGCCTTTCCGCCGCCCTACAGCGCCGGGCTCGACCTGGGCGGCGAGGCGCACCACAACATCCCCAGGATCGTTTTTACGCGCTCGTGCAGCCAGCCCGACCGGGACCACCCCCGCTGGGACGAGCCCCGCATCCATACCCTGTGCTGGGAGCTGCTCAAGACAGGCCGCCTCTCGGGCGTCGCCATCATCCAGCCCATCGTGCCCTTTGACGACCTGCTGCACGAGTATCCCAAGATCGCGGCCCAGCCGCAAGAGTACATCAAGCTGGGGGTGCGGGTAGGCTGAGACTCGGTCTAAGCCTGAGACGGCGCGCTTGGAGACGCGTCCGGTTGGGGCTACACTGGGGGACATCTGGATCAAGCAAGGAGTCAACCGGTGATCGCCAAACGAGCCTCAAAGATCGCGTCCTTTCTCGCCATGGACGTTCTGGAGCGCGCCCAGGCCCTGGAGCAGAAGGGCGCCGATATCGTCCACCTGGAGATCGGCGAGCCTGATTTCAACGCGCCCGCATGCGTCCAGGACGCCATGCAACGCGCCGTGGCCGACGGGCAGACCCACTATACCCACAGTCTGGGCGACCTGCGCCTGCGCGAGGCCATCTGCGCCTACTATGGCGAGACCTATGGCGTCACCGTGTCGCCAGAGCAGGTGCTGGTGAGCTCCGGGACCTCGCCCATTATGATGCTGCTCTTTGCCGTCCTGCTCGACGAGGGCGACGAGGTGATCCTGTCGGACCCGCGCTATGCCTGCTATGCCAACATGGTGTGCTTTGCAGGTGGGGTCACGGCGGATGTGCCGGTGTACGAGGAGGACGCCTTTCAGCTCGATCCCGATGCGGTGCGCGAACGAATCACGCCACGCACCCGGGCCATCATGATCAACTCGCCCTCGAACCCCACGGGCACGCTGCTCTCGGGCGAGCGCATGGCGGCCCTGGCCGAGCTGGGGGTCCCCATCATCTCGGACGAGATCTATCACGGCCTGGTGTACGAGGGGCAAGAGCGCTCGATCCTAGAGTTTACGCCGGACGCCTTTGTCCTCAACGGTTTCTCCAAGCTGTACGCCATGACGGGCCTGCGCCTCGGCTATCTGATCGCGCCCCAGGCCTATATGCGGACGATCCAAAAGCTGCAGCAGAACTTTTTTATCAGCGCCAACGCGCCAGCCCAGCAGGGCGGCATCGCGGCCCTGACCTGTGGAGGCGAGGATGTGGCGCGGATGAAGGCCATCTATGACGAACGCCGGCG
>SKRJ01000292.1 GCA_007118555.1 Anaerolineae bacterium
GAGGCGACGGTCGGACTCGAACCGACGGTGGGGGTTTTGCAGACCCCTGCCTTAACCACTTGGCTACGTCGCCATAAGCATCGCGGTTCCCTGTCCCGATGGCAATGGAACCGCGACGTTTGCTGGAGCGGAAGACGAGATTCGAACTCGCGACCCTCTCCTTGGCAAGGAGATGCTCTACCACTGAGCCACTTCCGCTTATGGGATGATGGTGTGCCCTTGCGGGCATCCATCAGGTGCCGAAGCCCAGACTTGAACTGGGGACACCTTGATTTTCAGTCAAGTGCTCTACCAACTGAGCTACCTCGGCACATCTCTAGCGAAACCTATTTTACGCATAACCGAATTGTGTGTCAAACGCCGCGACTTGGCGCAAAACGGGTGCGTCGCAGGGGGTCTGCCAAAAGCACTGGGACGAGTCGGGGACGTGGCGCTTGTGCCTCTGATGCAACCGGCCTATGCTAGTGTCGAGGTGCAACCATGGACGAATCTCTCGACATCTTTATGCCCGCGGTGCGCCGCTGGTTCCGGCGGCGGTATGGCAGCCCGACCCGGCCGCAGGTGCTGGGATGGCCCCCCATCCGGCGCGGCGAGCACACCCTGATCCTGGCGCCCACCGGCTCGGGCAAGACGCTGACGGCCTTTATGTGGGGCATAAACCGCATCTATGAGCAGCTCCTGGCCGATACCGAGACCCCCGGCGTGCGCCTGCTCTATGTGTCGCCCCTCAAGGCGCTCAACAACGACATCGCCCGCAACCTGCAAGAGCCCCTGGCGGGCATCGGCGAGACGGCCACAGAGCTGGGCGCCGAGCTGCCGGAGCTGCGCACCGCCGTGCGCACCGGCGACACCACGTCGGCCGAGCGCCAGCGGATGATGCGCCGCCCGCCCCATATCCTGATCACCACGCCCGAATCGCTCTACCTGATCCTGACCAGCCCTGCGGCCCGCGACATGCTGCGCCACGTGGAATCGGTGATCGTCGACGAGATCCACACCCTGTGCGGCAACAAGCGCGGCGTGCACCTGGCCCTCAGCCTGGAGCGGCTGGCAGCGCTGGCCGAGCGCCCCGTGCAACGCATCGGCCTCTCCGCCACCCAGCGCCCCCTGGATGAGGTGGCCCGCTTTCTCGGGGGGCAGGCCTGGGGGGAGACAGCCGACGGCGAGCGGGCGCTGATGCCTCGCCCCGTCACCATCGTCGATGCGGGCGTCCAAAAGCCCATGGACCTGCGGGTGGTCACCACGGTCCCTGATATGCGTCGTCTGCCGGGCGGCTCGATCTGGCCCGCCCTGATCCCCCAGGTGCTGGACGAGATTCGCCGCAACGACACCACCCTGGTGTTTACCAACAGCCGTCGCGCCGCCGAGCGGGCCGCCGACCGCCTGAACGAGCAGCTTGCCCAGGAGCAGGACGAGGCGGTCGAGCCCGGCTCGCCCGAGGGGCTGCTGGTGGACGGCGTCCCCGTTGGCCAGGGGATGATGGGCACCGGGCGCGTGGGCGGGCCCTTTCGCGCCCACCACGGCAGCGTCTCGCGCGAGGTGCGCTTTGAGCTGGAGCAGGACCTCAAGGATGGCTCGCTGGCCGCCCTGATCGCCACCAGCTCCCTCGAGCTGGGCATCGACATTGGCTCGGTGGAGGCGGTGCTCCAGCTTCAATCGCCGCGCAGCATCGCCCGGGGCCTGCAGCGCATCGGGCGCTCGGGCCACCTGGTGGGCCAGACCAGCGTGGGCCGCATCTATGCCACCCACCGGGAGGACCTGCTGGACGCCGGGGCCGTGGCCCACGGCATGCTCCAGGGCGACATCGAGCCCACCTACACCCCGCAACACTGCCTGGACATCCTGGCCCAGCAGATCGTGGCCATGGTGGCCGCCGAGCCCCGCGACGCCGAAGCCGTGTACGATCTTCTGCGGCAGGCGGCGGGCTACCAGGGCCTCAGTAGAGACGCCTACTATGCCGTGCTCAAGATGATCAGCGGAGGCTATGCCAGCGACGCCTACCGGGGCCTGCGCCCCTGCATCGAGTGGGATCGCATCAACGACCGGCTGCTTCCCCTGCCCGGCAGCCGCCTGCTGGCCATCCGTAACGGCGGCACCATCCCCGATCGGGGCGAGTTTCGCGTCTATCTCCCCGATGGCACCACCAACCTGGGCACGTTGGACGAAGAGTTCGTGTTCGAGTCGCGGGTGGGCGACGTGTTCACCCTGGGCAGCAGCACCTGGCGCGTGATGGACATTGACGAGGATCGCATGGTGGTGGCGGACGCCGCCGGGGCCACGCCGCGCATGCCGTTCTGGCGAGGCGAGCTACCCAAGCGCGAGTACCACATGGGCCTGCGCCTGGGGGCCTTTCGCCGCGCCCTGGCCGAGCGGGTGGCCGCCCTGCCCTGGGCGCCCGAGGACCCCACCGCCGAGTGGCCGCCGGAGGCCGAGGCGCTCTTTCAGTGGCTGGCCGAGGGCTATGCCATGGACGAGAACTCGGCCCGCAACGCCGCCGTCTATGTGCGCCGCCAACTCGACGCCATCGGCGCCATCTCCAGCGATCGCACCATCGTCGTCGAGCGTTTCGCCGACGCCCTGGGCGACCAGCGCATGGTGATCCATTCCTGCTTTGGCGCACGGGTCAACAGCGTGTGGGCCATCGTCCTGACCCACGCCCTGCGCGATCGTCTGGGCACCACCGTCGAGGTGCAGGTCAACGACGACGCCATCCTGTTCCGCCTGGTGGAGGGCGACCGCGAGCCGCCCGTGGACCTGATCGCCGGCATGGGCGCCGACGAGGCCCGCGAGCGCGTGCTGCAAGAGCTGCCCAACTCGGCGGTGTTCGGCGCCCAGTTTCGCATGAACGCCGCCCGGGCCCTGATTCTGCCCCGGGTGCGCGGCGCGGGCCGCCGCACGCCGTTCTGGCTGCAACGGCTGCGGGCTAAAGACCTGCTGGCCATGGCCAGGGGCTGGGACGATTTCCCCCTCATCGCCGAGACCTACCGCGACTGTCTGCGCGACGTGCTGGACGTAGAGCATCTCACCGAGATGCTGGAGAGGATCGCGCGGGAAGAGATCCGCATCTGGGATACCGAGACCCTCGTGCCCTCACCGCTGGCCGCGGGGCTGCTGCTCCAGTTCGCCGGCGTGTACCTCTATGAGGGCGACGCCCCCAAGCTCGAGCGCCAGATCCAGGCACTGAGCCTCAATCGCGAGCTGCTGGGCCAGCTCCTCGACGAGGGCGTGCTGCCCGACCTGCTGCGCCCCGAGGCCATCGAGAACGTCACCCGCCAGTTGCAGCACCTGGCCGATGGCTACCAGGCCCGCACCGCCGATGAGCTGGCGATCCTGCTGCGGGAGATGGGAGACCTGTCCGCCGACGAGATACAGGCCCGCGCCCTGGGCGACGCACGGCAGTGGCTGCTGCGGCTGATGGCCGAGGGGCGGGCCATGCCTGTGACGATCCCCACCCGCGAGGGCGCCGTCGAGCGCTGGATCTCGACGGAAGAGTACGGCCGCTACCGCGATGCCTTGAGCGACACCGATGGCGCCGTCATCAACGAGCCGCCCGTGACCCTGCCTGACGAACTCCTGGTGACAAAGTTAGAGCCGGAAGCCGCCCGCCTGGCGCTGCTACGGCGGCTGCTGCGCAACAACGGCCCCCTGACGATAGAGGCGATCCGGGCGCGCTATGGTTGGGACGTCGATTGGCTCGCATCTGCTCTGGAGCAGTTGGTCGACGAGGGGCGCGTTGTGGCGGGCAAGCTCAGCCCCGGCAGCGCCGTCGTCGAGTGGTGCGATCGGCAGGTACTCGAGCGGCTGCACCGCGAAACCCTGAGTCTGCTGCGCCAAGAGATTCGCTCTGTCGAGCTGCCCGCCTATGCCGATTTCCTGCTGCGCTGGCAGGGGCTGCACCCGCTGCACCGGTTCGA
>SKRJ01000228.1 GCA_007118555.1 Anaerolineae bacterium
AGCGGCACCATCCTGGGCACCGTCCAGACTATCGGCGAGCTTTCCCTGTATCCAGCCCTCGACTGGCCGGCAAAGTTCGCCCCCGACACAGCCATGGTCAGCGTGGGCCATGAGCTCGCGTCCGGGCTGTTGCTGGAGGGCTATACCCTGGATACGGACGCGCCCCGCGCGGGCGAGACCGTGGCCGTCACCCTGTTCTGGCGCGCTCTCGCCGACGGGTTGTCCGCTTATGAGCCTGCGCTGACCCTCGTCTCGGGCGAGGGCCGCACCCTGGGTGAGCAAGGCGGGGCGCCGGCCCAGGGGCGCTGGGCGACGTCGTTCTGGCAGGAGGGCGAGCTGGTGCGCGATCGGCGGCTCCTGAGCGTCTCGCCCGACGCCCCCGCAGGCCCCGCCGAGCTTTTGCTTGCAGTGGATGGCGAGCCGACAACTCTCGCCGCCCTGCAGATCCGCGAGAGCGATCGCGCCTTTACGCTGCCACCTGTCGAGCATGCCCTGGATGTCGAGCTGGGCGGTGTGGCGCGCCTGGCGGGGTACAGCGTGGACGAGAGCGTGCCCGCCCATGGGCCTCTCAGCGTCACGCTGTACTGGGAAGCCATCCACACCGAGCCGATCGACGCCAACTATGTCGTGTTCGTGCACCTGATCGGCGAGGACGAGACGATCCTTGCCCAGCATGATGGCATGCCTGCCAACGGCGAATGGCCCACGACGACCTGGCTGCCGGGGCAGGTCATCATCGATCACCACACCCTGTCCTTTTACGATGCCGACCATCGGGGAGCCGCCACGCTGGCGGTGGGCATGTACGAGGCGGTGTCCTGGCAGAGGCTCGCAACGCCCCAGGGCGAGGACCGCATCCTCCTGCCCACGGACA
Organism: Anaerolineae bacterium; assembly: GCA_007118555.1. GTDB lineage: Bacteria > Chloroflexota > Anaerolineae > UBA1429 > UBA1429 > UBA1429. Next base: position 875 of record SKRJ01000228.1, read on the forward strand.
TCATGGTCGAATGAGCTCATACACGACGGGCAGAGTTGGCTCCCCGGGCGCGCCCATCGTATAATCGGCCTGTTGGATCGCATGCATGTCTTGGAGGATGCACGACATCACCCCCCTAGCAAGAACGCGAGACTCGGGCCTGCGTTGGCTGCGCAGCCATATCGGCTTGTGCATCGTGCTGGTGCTGTTTGTGGCCGTGGCCAGGATGTATGCCCTGCGCACGCCGTTTTTCGAGACCACTGACGAGCTGTGGCATTTCCGCCGGATTCAGGCGACGCTGGATCGCGAGCTGCCGCCGGGCCTGGGCTTTGCGAGCCTGGCCCCCATCGCGCCGCGGGCGGATCATCAGCCTCCCCTGTACTATATCGTGGGGGCGCTTCTGACCAGCCCCTGGGAGGTGGAGGCCGATCCCGTCGCCTACCGGCCCAATACCTACGCCGCGCCCGGCCAGTCTGAGGCTATCGGCAACAGGAATGCCGTGATCGCCATGACGCCTCCACGCGCCGGCGGTCCCCTGAGCCGCGCTGTCATCACATTGCGCCTCTTTTCCGTCATATGCGCCGCCGGTGCCCTCGCCCTGGCCTACCTGGCCTTTGCCAGGCTTATGGACGGCAACCGGCTACTCTCCCTGGCGGCTCTGATCGCCATGGCGTTCCTGCCCGGCTATCTGGTGATCAGCAGCGGGATCAGCAACATGGCGCTGGGGTTCCTGCTCCTTGTGGCGTCCGGCTATCTCGCGTTACGCATCGCTGACAATCCGCAGCCGTCAGCACGCCTGCGCTGGACGGCCGCGGCGGTAGCCCTGCTGGCGGCGCTCACGTCCTGGTGGGGCTGGGGCGCCCTGCTGCTGGTGGGCTATGTCCTCTTCGATGCCTCGCAGAGGATGGGACAACGCGCCCTGGCCACAACGCGCGACCTTGCCCAGCAACTGGCGGCCATGACGGCACCGGCCCTGGGCTGGCTGGCCTGGCTCGTGATGCAAGGTGGCGATGAGGCAGCCCCACTTGCTGGCCAGGGGGCCGAGGCGCTGGACAGAGCCGGCATCGCCGATCTCGGGCGGGTCGCCTATCGGGGCCTCTTTGGGTGGCTCCACGTGCCCGCCGACCCCATTCACTATGCCACGGTGTCGGTGCTTTTGGTGATGGGACTGAGCGGCCTGGGGCTCTGGGCTGTGCGCGCCCGCTGGCGACGCCCGGACGAGTCCTGGCGAGCCAGAGTGCGACTCTCCTGTCCCCGGTTCACCATCGCCGCCCTGTGGGCAGGTATCGGAGGCCTGCTGTTGCTGTTTGCCATCGCAGTACCGGCTGCTGTGCCCGCTGGCGCAGCGCTGGTGCCCCTTGCGCCGGCCATCACCCTGGTCCTGGTGCTTGGGCTGCAGGCCTGGGTGCGCCGCCGCTTTGCGCCCATCCTCCTGACGTTGCTGGTGCTGGCCTTTGGCCTGGGCTCGTTTACGGCGCCCCAGATCTACATCGAGCCCGCCTATGCCGCGCCCCCCCGCCTGGATCTGGACGATCTGCCCTATACCCTGGCCCCGCTGGATATCGCCATGGGCTCGGAGCTGTTCCTGCTCGGATATCGCGTGGAGAACCCCCGGGTACAGCCCGGCGAGCACCTTGACATCGAGCTGTACTGGCTGGCGCGCCGTCCGATGAGCATCGATTATGTCACCCACCTGACCGTGTTGGGGTATGAGGGCGCGCTCGTGGCCAGCCACATGGCCTATGTAGGCGGCGGCGTGCATCCCACCAGCCTCTGGACCCCGGGCGACGTGGTGGTCGACAGGCTACGTCTCGTTGTTGACGATGATGCTCGAGCGCCCACGGCAGCCGACGTGCGCCTTTCTGTGTATGCCGATCCTGCCGAGCAACCCGTACAGGGCGTGGACCCCCACGGCAACCGCTTGTGCCCCAACCCGAGCATCACCCTGATCAGCCTGACGCCGCAGATCCGCGTGCGCTATATCCCCGAACAGCCGATGGATGCCAATCTGGACAATGAGGTCAGCCTGGTGGGCTATGGGATGTCGCCGCGTGTTCCCGTCGAGGGCGAGGATTGGAAGATCATCCTGTACTGGCGCTCGGAGGGGCCGCTGTTCCGCGACTTTACGGTCTTTGTCCACCTGGTCGACGGCCAGGGGGAGATGGTATCTCAGATCGATGGTCCCCCCATGCAGGGCAACTATCCCACCTCGTTCTGGACGACGGGAGAGCATCTTCGCGATGTGCACCACCTTGCCATTCCGGATTACCTTCCCAGCGACGAGTACCGGCTACGCGTGGGCCTCTACGAGTTCGAGACGGGCGAGCGCCTGCTGTTGCTGGATAGCGACCCCCCCCTGGACTATATCGCCATTGGGCCCATCAATGTCCCCTGACGTACCGCGACTTTTTATTGTGCTCCTTGACAATTCTCAGCCTCATGTTGTATTATCTAAACATAGCGTTTGATGTAGACATGACACCCTTGGGAGGGCGCCATGGCGCATCCGGTTGTTGGCCGTTGCCCGTTCTGCGACGATACGCTCGAGGTCACCAGTCTCTACTGCCCAAGTTGCGACACCGGTGTCTCGGGTCGCTTTAGCCTGGGCCGCTTTCAAAGTTTGACCAGCGAGCAGCTTGCCTTTGCCGAAGTGTTTATCCGCTGCGAAGGCAAGATTACGCGGGTCGAGAGCGAGCTGGGCCTTTCCTATCCCACCGTCCGTAACCGCCTCAACGACCTGATCCAGGCCCTGGGCTATACCGTGCGTCAGGAGCCGCGCATGACCCCCGAAGAGCGGCACGAGATACTGGACCGGCTGGCAGCGGGGGAGATCTCGTCCGAAGAGGCCATCGAACTCCTTGCGAGCAAGTGAGATGGTAGCCCGAACCATCCATGTGGACCGAGCAGCACAGCATATCCGGCCGTTTTCCATGCAGAGGGACTTGGCCGATCTGGCCGACCTGATCGAGGCCGCTTTTGGCGACGATCTCGCGGCAACAGGTAGCCACATGGTCCAGGAGATGCGGCAGATGGCCGCCATGGGCCCCCTGCTGCACC
>SKRJ01000044.1 GCA_007118555.1 Anaerolineae bacterium
TATCCAGTAGGCAGTATCTTTATCATCGGATGATGCTCTATCAGATGGCGATTCCTGGATCACTCGTTTCGGAGAAGACGGCTCCTCTGGGTAGCCAATACTGGTCTCATGCTTTGCACTCTCTCCCACCAGCGTCGATAAGAGGCTCACGACAGAATCAACGCGCGGTCCGGAGGGCTTGATCAACGTAAGCACGTCGTCATGGCTCAGATCATACTCGCGCACTAGATCCGCCAGTTCCAGCAAAGAGGCGACCGAGATGATGCGCAGCTCATCGTTCCGCCCCTCGGCTGCGATGGCATTCTCCAACTGCCGCAACTCGGCATCCGCCCTACCGACGACATACAAGCCAAGTGCATCGTGTCGGCTTGGGATCTCCTGCGCAGAGATTAGATCGCTGATATAGCCCATGAGGGTCGCCGTCTTGATGGAATACGCATCGGTGGTCTTGATCTCGACGACGACATCGAGCCCCGACGAAGAACGCCAGAGACCATCATGGCCAATCTGCCCCACCGCTCCTTGATATCTGCCGTAATGAACCTCAAAGCCCAAGAAGGTGCCCAGGTGGTTTACCAGATCCTGCAACGCCCTGTTGAGATTGGTACCGCTGTTGCGCAAGCATTCCTCGATATAGTCTCGTACTGTGCCTACATCTGACACACTCTCAGACAGATGATGACGGAATCGCTCTCTCGGCGTACCATCTCCTACAGTGTCGTCGAGCGGCCCAACAAGACGCAACACCTGCCTCAGACTGATCGCTGACCTAGCCATGGGCCTCCTCCTCAGGGACGTAATGGATACAGGTCAAGCATAGTCCTGGCGAAAACGGTGTCAAGGCACAGGAACTCTTACCTCACCTGAGGAACCGCGGCATTTGCCCTAGCGGCGGGGGAGTGATATACTCTGAACGTGCTCGGGGCGTAGCGCAGCCAGGTAGCGCACTTGAATGGGGTTCAAGTGGTCGGACGTTCAAATCGTCTCGCCCCGACACCTGGGAGCCAATTCTGTCGCAAACATGCTTGCATGTCGGTGGCAGAGTTGGCTCTTTTTTTATCGGTAGCTTGGCGTTTTGTCCTTTTCTTGGGCCCCCACAGATCGACTCGCGCCCAGCAAGACCGTGCCAGCCCGGCAGGCTACCACTCTCATCGCCCGAGGAACGAGAGCAAGCGGGCCGGAACTGTGTTAGACCGCTCCAGGCGTAACGTCACCTTATCCCTCCACCCGCATCGTGCCGCAACGTCCGCATCCCGGCCCGCAACCCGCTTCCACCGACTGTGCGCGCACCCTTCCCCGAGTCGGCATCTTGCGGCACGGCAGTGAATGTCAGAGTCGTGTCTGGCATATCTGCGTTTCGAGACGGCAGTAGTGGAACGACGCACATGTGGGCAGACATATGCAAGCACAGATCACGCCCCCTATAGGATAGTGCGCAAGCATAATAGACATAACTGGTACGGACCAAGCTGGATGCATGCAGGCGCACTCGGCCCACCCTGTTCGCTATGCGTCAGGCGAAACTTGACCATGACCTAGACTGTGCCACCGCGGTGCATCTGACGGCAAATCGGTTGACATGGCATACTAGATATCGTATGATAGCGTCGTTAACGCGGCGTAAACGTCGCCACCCACCCAGAACAACGAGGCACATGTGGCAAAAAGAAAGCACGGTTGGCTGCTCCTCTTGATCGGGTTTGTCGCCGTCGCCGTGGGCGCACTCTACTGGGTCCAGTCCCAGAGCCCCGGGGCGCGCTCGAGCGCCGCTGCCGGAGACCTCGTTGCCGTGCAGCGGGGCGCCATCAGCCTTGATCTCACGGCGGGCGGCAACGCACGTGTCGCCTCTACGGCCACCCTGCGGTTCAAGTATCGTGGGCGCCTGGGCGATCTGGCTGTCCAGGAGGGACAACGGATCACCAAGGGCACCCTCCTCGCCTGCCTCGAGACCTTTGATGCGACCAAGGCCGTCGGTCGCGCCGAGGCAGACCTGCGCGGCGCCGAGGCGCAGTTGGCCAAGGCCCAAGCGGGCGCTCGGCCGGAGGAGATCGCAGCCGCCCAGGCCACCGTCGCCATCTCCCAGGCGGGGGTCCGAGCCGCCGAAGCCGCCGCCCAGAGCGCAGGCGCCCAGGTTACCTCCGCGCAGGCTGTGGTCTCGGGCGCCAGGGCCTCCCTGGACAAACTGCGTGCCGGACCCACAGAGTTCGAGATCGAGGCCGGCAAACAGCAGATCGATCTGGCCCGTAACGAGCTGTGGGCGGCGCAGGCGCAGCGCGACGCTCTCGGAGACACCCGCTCGGGCTCTGCTGAGCACGAGGCGGCCAAGGGCAGGGTTGCCGCAGCCGAGGCCCAGGTGACAATGTCAGAGACGCGCCTGGAGGAGCTGCGCCGTGGAGCGAGACCCGAGGATCTCGCTGTCGCCAGTGCACAGCTCGATCAGGCCATAGCCGGCGTCGAGGTTGCTCGAGGCAACCTGGCACAGGCGCAGGCCCAGTCCGACGTGGCCCGCGCGCAGCTTCAGCAAGCGGAGGCCCAGCGGGATCTGCTTCTGGCTGGCACCCCGGATGAGGATATCCTGGTCCTCGAGGCCCAGGTCGTCCAGGCCCATGCCGCCCTGGATGATGCCCTCCTGAACGCAGAGGAGACCTGTCTGGTGTCGCCTTTGGAAGGCCTGGTCGCACGCATCGACGTGCAGATCGGCGATCTCGTGGAGGCAGGCCAGGCCGCGATCGTGGTCGTGGATGATGCCCAGTACCATGTCGACCTGGCCATTGACGAGGCCGATATCGGGCGGGTCGCCGAGGGACAGGTGGTGGAGTTGATCTTTGACGCCTACCTGGACACGGAGGCAGAGGGCGTGGTCACCTACATCTCGCCTCTTCCCGAGGGCGATATGGGTATCATCTCTTACAAGGTGCGCGTGGATATCACCTCGTGCCCCGTTCCCCTGCGAGAGGGGCTGTCCGTCAGCGCGCGTGTGGTGACCGAGCTGTTCCAAGACCGGCTCACGGTGCCGAACAGCGCCATCATCTTTGATGAGGACACGCGGCAAAAGTACGTGATCCGACAGACAACCCTTGGCACAGAGGTCGTGGCCATCGAGACCGGTCGCTATAACGATCTGGTGAGCGAGGTCGTCTCAGGTCTTCAGGAAGGCGATCGTGTCGTGATGCGAAGCAGCTCCTACCGCGAGCTTTTCCGGGAGATGATGCAAGGTGCCATTCCTGGGTCACCCTAGCGGGACTGGCCATACCAAAGGCGGGGTAATGGGATGCTGACGGGCCCTCTGCAAGATAGCCTTTCCATCGCGCTGCGCAACGTGGCCACCAACAAGCTGCGTTCGCTGCTCACGACCCTGGGGATCGTCATCGGGGTGAGCGCGGTGATCGTCCTCGTGTCCATCGGCCAGGGCGTCCGCGCCAATGTGGCCGACCAGTTCGAGAGGATCGGCTCCTCGATGCTGTTCGTCATGCCTGGCCGGCTCGAGGCGGCCAATACCTCCATGCGCTCCAACTTTATCCGCAGCGTGAACACGTCCACTCTCACCTACTCTGACGCACAGGCCCTCCAGCAAAACGCAGACAGCCTCTATCTGCGGGATGTGGCGCCCGAGTTTGCCGCCAACGGCCTGGTGGTGCGCGGCAATCGCAACCGCCAGACCGCCGTAGCCGGCGTGACCCCCGACTATACCACGGTGCGCGAGTTCGCTCCGGCCGAGGGACGGTTCATCAGCGAGGCCGATCTCAGGAGCCTGTCTACGGTAGTGGTTCTGGGCCGCAGAGTGTACGAGGAGCTGTTTCCCCAGCGCGGAAGCGCCATTGACCAGACGGTGCGCATCAATGGGGTACCGTTCCGCATCATCGGCGTGATGGAGCCCAAGGGCGGTACCGCCTTTAACGATGACGA
>SKRJ01000420.1 GCA_007118555.1 Anaerolineae bacterium
AGCGTATCGCCCAGATGTGGGCCCTGCCGGCCTCGCGCGGCGCTTTTCAACCCCTGCCCCAAGCTCCCGAGGATGTAACGTCTCTCAAGACCGGATTCGGATCCACAGGACGCTAGAGAGGACGTCAGATGCCAACCAACAAGTCGGCCCATGCCTTTTGGGCGAGTATCAGGCAGTTTCGGCAGGGCAAGTGGACCGTGCGCGAGATCGCCCTGGTTGCTCTGGGCAGCCTTTTGGTGTTGGCTATGCTCAGTTGGGGCATGCGCCTGGCCCTGGCGCCTTCACGACGGGCCAGCCCCCATGTTTCCCTGGCCACCTACGGCTATCCCGGTGTAGAGCTGAGCATCCTCTACCCCGCGCGGGTCAGCTATCGGGCCGACGAGTTCGAGATCGGCACGGTGACCGTCTATGGCCGGGCCGATTCCGAGGCAAGTGTGGCCGAGATCGAGGTCTTTGTGCCGTTGCCCGACGAGACAGTGACCTTTGTGGATGCCCAGGGGCTGCCGGCGCCCGGCCGTGTGACCGTGACGGCCGGCTACCCCGACGCGCTACCGGCCAGTCTGGTGCTGGCGCACACGCGCACCCAGCTATCGCCCCTCTTGTTGCGCGCGCGTACCATCCGCATCGTGCCCAATGTGCGCACGCCGGATGGCATCGTCCCAATCCAGGAGTTGGCCTTTCGCACCCGACTAGAGAGCCGCTTGGGCCACACCCTGCGCCAGTTCGTCACCTGGTTCTCGGGCTGGGGGCTGGTGCTGGCCGCCCTGGTCGCGAGCGCCGCGCCTCTCGGCAAGCTGCTGCGAGAGAGCGAGCGCCGGCGTCGCCTCGCCCGCGAGCAGCGTCTCTCGGCGCTGTACACGCGCTTGCGGGATGAGATCAAGGTCGAGAACTGGGACGCGGCGCGCAATCGCGTCGAAGAGCTACGCCTCCTGGCGCCCTCCTATCGGGATCTGGACCAACTCGATACCCTGATCAGCACCGCCGAGACTGCGTCCTGGCGTCGCGATCAGCTCTACTCCGCAGGGCTGACCGCCTATCGCAAGCGTGACTGGCCCACCTCGGTGCAGGCCTTTCAGAGTGTCGAGGAGGAGACGCCCTACCATCGCGACGTGCGCTTTTTGCATCGCACGGCGGCGCTCTATGCGGACCTGCGCAGCCGCGATCGATCGTTGCGCCTTTCGGCGGCCAGCCAGTTGGGTGAGGTGGCCGATCTCTTGGATATGCAGCCGTTGTTACAGGCCCTGGGGGATCGCAGCAGCGAGGTGGCCGATGCCGCCGAGGCCTCGTTCAGCAAGATCGGTCTTCCCGCCATTGACACGCTGATCGGAGGTCTCGCGGCGGATCCCCTGTCCGTCCGCGAGCGCTCTTATCGGCTGCTCCAGTCGATGGGCCAGAACGCCCGTGACGAACTTGTCGGCGCTCTGCACAGCCCCGATACTCGCATCACCACGGGCGCAGCGCGGCTCTTGCGCCGCCTGGGCGCTCGTGAAGAGCTGGCAGGGGCCCTGCTGTGGGCCGCTCCCGAGCACCATGCCGGCATCGTCGAGGCCCTGGTGCAGGAGGGCGAGGCCGCTACAGAGCCGCTGGTCAACGCCCTGCTCAAGGCCCAGACCTCCCAGCAGCCGGGGCTGCTCCGCGCCCTGGGCGCCCTCAAGGTCGAGGTGGATATCACGCGCTATCTGGAGAGCCGTGCACGGGTCGCCGAAGAGGGCCGCGATCGCCAACTCTTGCAGCAGGCGATCCGCACCCCCGCCGAGCCGTATGTCACCGTGGATCTCACACAGGAGGCGTTCGATGTCGAGTCCGAGCCCATGGAGGAGGACCCCGTCGAGCAAGAGCCAGAGAGCGAGCCTGATCCTGAGGAGACAAAGGACCTATCCCCTCGATCGCTCGTCCGCTGGCTGGGCTGGCCCGATCGCAGGCAGAGATAATCAACTGATCGCCGTATTTTGCTGCCAGGGGTGTTTGACATCATTCTAGCCTTGGTTAGAATGAAAACGATCTCTTTGTGATTTGACGGCGCGCCAGGACGGCCGCCAAGGCAATAGCGCCCACTGCTCTGGACCCGCTGCGCGGCCCGAGTAGACTGGGCGTTGTTTCGTGTTCATGCCATCCCAAAGGAGAGGCCATGCCCGAGATACAACCTTTCCGGGGCCTGCGATTCTCGCAAGAACATCTGGCCCCTGATGTACTGGCACCGCCGTTTGACGTCATTGATGAGGCCACGCGGCACAGTCTGCTCGATCGCTCGCCCCATAATGTGGTCCGCATCGACAAGGGACCGCAGGGGCACGATGCCTCCTGGTACCAGGAGGCGGCGCAGATCAAGGCGCAATGGATCGAGGATGGCGTACTGGTCCAGGACGAGACGCCTGCCTTTTATGGGTATCGGCAGCGATTCACGCTGGACGAGGTAGCGTACGAGCGGGTCGGGTTGATCGGGGCCGTACGTCTGCAGCCCTGGGGCCAGGGCATCCATCCCCATGAGCGCACACGGACCGGCGATCGCGCCGACCGCCTCTTGCACATGCGGGCCGTGGCCGCCAACATGAGCCCTGTCTTTGGCATCTACCGCGATCCCGATGGGGTCATCGAGGTCCTCTTGGCGCCGCCCGACGAGTTGCTCCTGGAAGAGGTCGTCGTGGATGGCGTCACACAGTCCTTTTGGCGCATCGATGATCCGGCGGCGCTCTCGGCGCTGAGCGGCCTCCTTTCCGAGCGCGATATTGTCATCGCCGACGGGCACCATCGCTACGAGACGGCCCTGACCTACCAGGCCGAGCGCCGTCAAGCAGATGGTGACCCGCCCGACACGCAGCCGTATGATTATGTCATGATGTACCTGACCCGGGCCGAGGCCCCCGGCTTGCGCATCCTGCCCACACATCGTGTCATCCAGGGCCCGGAAGTCGACCAGGAGAGCCTGTTGCACAAGCTGCACGCCGATTTCGACATTCGGCCTCTCTGGAACCCCGAGAACTGGGCCCACATCCTGTCCGTTGCCGCCGAGGACACCGTTGCATTGGGCCTATCGCTGCCTGACATGGGCAACTATGTCCTGCAAATGCGCGATCCCGGCGGACTGCGCAGCGTCAACCCTGACCTGCCCCAGGAGCTGTTGCGCCTGGACGTCACGGTGCTAGAGAGGCTCATATTGGAGCCCCACCTGGGCATTTCCATCGAGAGCTTGGCGGCGGGAGAACGCGTGACATACACCGTGGACGCCGAGGCTGCCCTGCAGGCGGTCAAGTCGCGCCAGGCCCAGGCTGCGTTCTTGTTGAACCCAACGACCATCGACCAAACCTGGCAGGTGGCCACCCACGGGATGACGATGCCGCAAAAGAGTACCTACTTTTATCCCAAGCTGTTGACGGGCTTGGTGATCTATCCGCTCGCGTCTGTGTGAGCATTTTGAGGGGACGAGATACACCATGAGAATACTGGTCACCGAGACCATTGGCACGGCAGGGCTCGAGCTATTGCGTGAACATGCCGACGTAGACTTGCGCCGCGGGCTCAGCCCCAGCGAGTTGGTCGACATTGTTGGCGAGTATGACGGCCTGGTGGTTCGCAGCAGCACACAGGTGACGGGCGAACTGCTCAGGGCGGGCGAGCGCCTGCGCGTTGTGGGGCGTGCGGGCACCGGCGTGGACAACATCGATGTGGGCGCCGCCACCGAGCAAGGCATTCTGGTGGTGAATGCGCCGGCGGGCAACAGCAACGCCGTGGCCGAGCACACCCTCGCCCTGATCCTGGCCCTGGCGCGGCGCCTCTTTCCCGCCGTCAGCGCCCTCAAGGCGGGACGCTGGGAAAAGTCCCAACTGCAGGGCATCGAGGTGCGTGGCAAGATCCTTGGGCTCGTGGGCCTGGGGCGTATCGGTCGCATGGTGGC
>SKRJ01000472.1 GCA_007118555.1 Anaerolineae bacterium
AGCAGGGCGAACAGGGCCGCCATGAGGCTGTACATGCGCAGCTCCTGGGCATAGGCGATGAGCGTGGGCGAGACGACCGCCAGCAATCCCGCAATCCAGGCCACGCGCCGGTCGTACAGCCTTACGGCAATGGCGTACAGCAGCGGCGGCACCGCCACGCCCAGGAGCGCCGAGGGCAGGCGCAGCCAGAACTCGCTCTGGGGGACCAGACCACTCCACAAGTGCAGGCCGAAATGGTAAAGGGGCGGGCGATAGGCGCGCTGCACGATCTCGGCATAGGGCAACTGGGCGACGATCAGCGTCTGGGCCTCGTCGAACCAAAAGCTCTGGGCGCCCAGCCGATAGAGGCGCGGCAAAAGGGCAAGGATCGCCAGCACGGCCAGCGCCACGCGATCCGTGGCGGTGCTCACGCCCTCTATGGGGCGGGCGTCGGCCCGCGTCCTGTCGCCCACGAGAGAGGTCAATGGCCTGTACCCTTGTCGGCGTTGGGAGACGGCACGCTGGCGCCGGACGAGGCCAGCACCTCCCGAAAGAGCGCCAGGGTCCGGTCGGCGATGGTGTCCCAATCGAACTGGCGCGACAGCTCCCGGGCGCCCCGGGCCAACCGCTCGCGCAGCGCCGCATCCTGCGAGAGCTCGCGCACGGCGTCGGCCACAGCCGCTGCATCGCGGGGGGGCACCAGATAGATGTTTTCGCCGTGCACCAGTTCGGGGATGGGGACCTCGGGGTGGGTGCTGATGATCGCGACGCCGTGGGTGAGGGCCGCCATCAGGCTGCCGCGCCGGAACGAGACGCCGTCAGCAAAGGGCAGCACGCACAGATCGGCGCTGACAAAAGCGGCCGAGACCTCCTCGTTGGCGATGTACCCCGTCCAGAACACGTGGTCGTCCAGCTTGTGCTCGGTGATCTCGTTTCTGACGCGGTCATAATAGAGCTGGTTCGAGGCGTTGCTGGAGCTTACGGCGCCGCCGATCATTACCAGATCCACGGCTCGCCCCTCGTCGGTCAGTTGCCCGAGGGCCTCGATCAACTCGATGGCGCCCTTGCTGTCGTTGAGAAAGCCAAAAAAGCTCAATAGAGAGGTGCGATCGGTGACGCCCCACTGCCCGCGCCAGGCTGAGCGGTCAAAGCCGGGTGGCAACCGCCGCGAAATATTGCTGCCGATGGGGATCATCTCGATGCGCCGCACGCCGCTGACCTGCTCCAGCGCCTCGTGGTCCTGGGCGTTGGTGACGATAGCCGCGGCGCAGGAGCGGGCCAGCTCCCGGTTGACCCAGCGGCGCAGGCGCACCGCCTTGGGCAGCAGGTAGGGGACCTTGAGGTCGTGAAAGGTGGTGACCATGGGCACGTCGCTCAGACGGCGGGGGAGCAGGTTGATGGCCGGATGCATGCCAAAAGCCGCGGTCTGGTACTGGATGTTGATCAGGTCGGGCGACAGGGCATCCACCAGCTCGCGCACGGTGCGGTAGAGGGGACGAAAGCCCCAATCGCTCATGCGGGGATGCACCGTATCAGGGCCCTGCCGCTCCACCGCATTGGCCTGCTCTGACGTGAGCACGTGCACCTCGACACCGCGCTGCGCCAGGCGCTCGCCCACGATGGCGGTGAAATCGGCCACGCCGCCCTCCATGGGAGGATACTCGCCGGTGATGAGCAATAGCTTGGTGCCAGACATCAGCTCGTTTCCTCCTGGGCCATCGCTGGCTGTCGCAGCCCCGAACGGATGACAACGGCATAGGCGCGGACGCGGTCACGACGCAGGGCCCGTTTGTGGCCCAGGGCGCACTTGCATGCTTCCAACGCGAGCTGTACCACAAACCCCAGCAGCAGAAACAGCCGCAGGAACTCGGCGGTGGCACGGCCGTGGTGCTTGGAAAAGTAGCGCACCTTGCTCGCGTTGAACAGGATGTGGCGCCGGGCCATGACCTGGCCGCTGCTCTGCCCCTCGTGATGCACTACCAGCGCGTCGGGTATATAGACCCGCACCCAGCCGGCCTCGGCGGCCCGCCGGCACCAGTCCAGCTCCTCCGAATACATAAAGAACCCGTCGTCCAATAGCCCGATCTCGTCCCACACGGCCCGCCGGGTCAGCAGGCAGGCCCCGTTCAGCCAGTCCACCGGCTGGGCCACGTCGTCGGGCAAATCGGCCATACGGTAGCGGGCGGCCCAGCGGTTGCCGGGGAACCACTGCTCCAGCGGGGTGCTCTCCATCAGCGCCATGGCCAGCGTCGGAAAGCGCCGCCGCGACGACTGGGGGCTGCCATCGCCATAGACCAGCCGGGGCCCCAGCACCCCGATCTCGGGATGCACCTCCATATAGTCCAGCATACGCGTCAGCGCGTTCTCGGCAAGTTCGGTGTCGGGGTTGAGCAGCAGAATGTAGCGCCCCTGGGCGCGGGGGATGGCCAGGTTGTTGGCGCCGGTAAAGCCCAGGTTGGTCGGGCTGGCGATCAGGTGCACCCAAGGGTACTGTTGTGTCACCATCTCGCTCGTGCCGTCGGCCGAGGCATTGTCGACGACGTGCACCCGCAGGCGGTACCGGCCCAACGGCACGACGTCTCCCTCGGGGGCGCCTGCACACGGCTGCGCCAGGATCGAGTCGAGGCAGGCCGCCAGCAGGTCGCGAACATTCCAGCTTACGATGACAATGTCCAGGTCGACGCTCATGCTATTCAAGCCCCAGGAGCCGCCTTGCGTTGGCCGTGGTCTGCTGCGCCACGTCGTCCAGGCTTGTATCCCACAGCCGGGCGACATGCTCGGCGACATAGCGCACAAAGGCGGGCTCGTTGCGGCGGCCCCGGCGCGGTTGGGGCGCCAGGTAGGGGCAGTCGGTCTCGATCAGCAAGCGTTCGCGGGGCATCCGTCGCACGATATCGTCCAGGTGGGTGACGTTGCGAAAGGTGATGGGGCCCGCGATGCCCAGGTACAGCCCCCGCGCCAGCGCCCAGTCGGCCAGCGCTTGATCGGCCAGGAAACAGTGCATCACGCCCCGCAGATCCGCCGGCCCGTCGTCCAGCACCTGACAAAAGTCGGCATCCGACTCGCGATTGTGCAGGATCACCGGCAGGTCGAGCTCCGCGGCCAGCGCCAGTTGGCGGGCCAGTACGGCCCGCTGGGCTGGCCGCGGTGAGAAATCATAGTGATAGTCCAACCCCATCTCGCCCAGGGCCACCACGCAGGGGTCGCCCGCCAGCGCCGCCAGTTCCTCGAACGCGGCCTCCGCCAGAGTCACCGGCGCGTTGCCGTCGCCCACGACCGCGCTCCACGCCTCGTGGGGGTGAATGCCCACGGCGGCATGGATGCGTACGGCACGAGTGCCGACGTGGGCCCGCGCCAGCGCCACCGACTGGCGGCTGGCGTCCAGATCCGAGCCGCAGGTGACCATCTGGGTCACGCCTGCCTCCCGGGCGCGCTCGATGACGGCCTCGCGGTCGCCGTCAAAGCGCCTGGACTCGAGATGGGTATGCGAGTCGAACAGCATTGCGCTAGGCGCCCAAGCCGGCCAGCTCGAGCCCCGCCTGCAGAATCTCCTCGACGAGATCCTTGCGGGTGGTCTCGGTATAGACGCGGATCACGGGCTCGGTGCCCGAAAAGCGGATCAGCAGCCAGTCGCCGCCCTCGAGCACATAGCGAAAGCCGTCGCGGGTGTCGATCTCGGTGACCTTGAGGCCGGCGATCTCCTCGGGCTGGGCCGACTGCACACGGTTCATCACCTCGGGCTTGTCCTCGGGGCGCATATGCCGGTCGATGCGATCATAGTAGTGATCGCCCACCAGGCCATAGACGTGCTCCAGGAGCTCGCTGGGTTTCTTGTTCATGCGGACCATGAGGTCCAGCAGATAGAGCCCCGCCAGGATGCCATCGCGCTCGGGAAGGTGGTTGGCAAAGG
>SKRJ01000101.1 GCA_007118555.1 Anaerolineae bacterium
CAGCAGTGTATAGTTCTGCATGTTGCGGGCGCCCACCTGCAGGATGTCCAGCTCCTGCGCCGCATGCTCCACCTGGTCGGCGTCGGTGACCTCGCTGACCACGGGCACGCCCAAGTCCTCGCGCACCTGGCGCATCATCTCGACGCCCTCCTCGCCCAGGCCCTGAAAGCTAAAGGGCGAGCTGCGCGGCTTGTAGGCGCCGCCCCTGACGATGGCCGCCCCGGAGGCGACCACCCGCTGGGCCGTGGTCGAGAGCTGCTCCCACGACTCGATGGAGCAGGGGCCCGCCATGATCACGATGCGCGGCCCGCCCAGAGTGACATCGCCGATCTGGATCTGGCTTGGGGTGTCGCGGAACTCGCTGGAGGCCAGCTTGTAGGGCCGCATGATGCGCGTGACGGTAAAGACGCCCGGCAGCACTTCAAAGACATCGGTGGGCACGCTGCCGGTGTCGCTACCCAGGATCGCGATCACGACCTTGTCGGTGCCTACGTTCAACTGCACGTCAAAGCCATAGCTGCGCGCCCGCTCGATCACCGCATCGATCTGCTCTTGCGTGGCGCCGCGCCGCATCTCGACAATCATCTCGTCCTCCCTGTGTGCCCTGCCTCCGCCTGTTGCGTAGCTATGGAGTATAGGCCCTATGCGGCTGTGAGCAAACGCGTAGCCCAGGCTGCGCAGGCGTACAGTCGGGCGTTTTGACGTCCGCTGGCGCATGGCCTAGAATCGCGGCGTGACATATTACCAGGGGGATTTCCACGCATGAAGGCTCTGATTACCGGCGGGTGTGGCTTTATCGGCAGCCACCTGGCCGAGGCACTGTTGGACCGGGGCGATCAGGTGACGGTGATCGACGATCTTTCCACCGGTCGCTTCCAAAACGTCGCCCATCTGGCCGAGCACCCGTCCTTTCATTTCGCCATCGAGTCCATCACCAACGAGATCGTGATGGACCGGTTGGTGGCCGAGTGTGACCGCATCTATCATCTGGCGGCCGCCGTCGGGGTGGACCTGGTCGTGCGCGACCCGGTCCACGTGCTCGAGACCAACGTCAAGGGCACCGAGGTGGTGCTGCGCATCGGCGCCCGCTACCGCAAAAAGCTGATGCTGGCCTCGACCTCGGAGGTGTATGGCAAGTCCACCGCCGTGCCCTTTGCGGAGGACGACGATGGCATTCTGGGGGCGACCACCCGCAGCCGCTGGTCGTACGCCTGTTCCAAGGCCATGGACGAGTTCATGGCCCTGGCCTATCACAAGCAACTGGCGCTGCCCGTGGTCATCATGCGCTTTTTCAACACCGTGGGCCCCCGGCAGACGGGGCGCTATGGCATGGTGATCCCGCGCTTTGTGCAGCAGGCGCTGGCGGGCGAGCCGCTGACGGTGTACGGCGACGGCCAGCAGTCGCGCTGCTTTACCTATGTGGGCGACGTGGTGCAGGCCATCGTGGCCCTCTCCGACGATCCGGCGGCCGTGGGCCAGGTGTTCAACATCGGCAGCACCGAGGAGGTCACCATCCAGGCCCTGGCGCAGCGCACCATCGCCCTGGCCGAGAGCGCGTCGGAGGTGGTGTACGTGCCCTACCGGGAGGCCTACGAGGCCGGCTTTGAGGACATGCGCCGCCGCGTGCCCGATATCGGCAAGATCGGGCGCCTGATCGGCTGGGCGCCGACGGTGGGCCTGGACGGCATCCTGACCCGGGTGATCGAGCACATGCGCTCGGATGACGCGAGCACCCTGGCAGAGGCCGGGGCGTCCGTCGCGGCGATGGAAGGCCCCGTCCGCCCGATGGGGGAGAACTGATGCCGCGCTCTAGGTTTGCCCTGACCCTGTTGCTCGCGCTGGCTGCGCTGGCGGTTGCCGCGTGCGCGCCAGCTATCGACGCGCCGTTGACGCCCACGCCGGACATTGCGGAGCTCGAAGCGCGCACCGAGGAGCGGCTGGCGGCCCGGCTGACGGCGCAGGCGCCTCTGCCGACAGAGACACCTACACCTACGCCAACGGTGGCCACGCCCACGCCTTTGTTCAAGCCCCCGTCGCCTACCGCGACGCCCAGGCCTACGGCAACGCCGGTGGCGCCCGCGGTAGTGTTTGTCCAAAAGGGGCAGGATCAGACCACTCATGTTGTCGCGCCGGGCCTAAATGGCGGCGACAATGGCGTGTTGACCCATTTCCCCGAGCCGTTGAGCATCGATGCCCTGGTGTGGAGCAAGGAGGCCGAATGGCTGGCCTTTGCCGGCTCGCACGCGTTCATCCGCAGCCGAAACAATGAGCGCAACCTGTTTCTCATGCGGCCCGATGGCTCCGAGATGCGCATGGTGACGGGCGAGTTTCTCGATCCGGCGGATGCGCCTGGCCCCTTTGTGGTGTTGGAGGGCGCGATAGAGGGCGCTCGAGGCGTGTGCCGTGTGATGGCACAGGGGGCAGCCAGCCCCGTGGGGACGGATGAGGAGCAGGAGTTTGCCTTTGTGCTGACGGGCGTGCCCCAAGAGGCGCTCTGGGCGCGTGCCATCTGCACCGATGGCGCGGACACCCTGCAGGGGGATATCGCTCTGGACCTGGAGGAGGAGCCGAACCCCATTGCCATTGCGGTGGCAGCCCAGGGCCAGGGCTGGCGGGATGTGTCTCTGGCCCCCGGCAGCACCCGCATGGTGGGCACCCACTATGCGTGGGATCTGGACGAAGAGGGCTCGCGCCGCTATCAGGTGCGTGGTGCCATCTTTGATATCGAGTCGGGCGAGATCCTCTGGCTCGAGACGCCCGAGGGCATGACCTTTCACGGGGCGGACTGGTCGTTCGACGGCGAGCGTATCATCGGTGGCCTGGCCGGCGAGGATGCCGCCCACCTGTGGGAGTGGCAGCCCACAGGCGAATCGGTGGGGTCGATGCTCTCTATTGACAATCCCGAGGACGAGATCCTGGCCATCGTGCGGCCCCGGTGGTCGCCCCGCGAGACGGGCATCGTCTTTGAGCTACACCGCTGGCACTGGTGGGGCGATCCGCGATTCCGCACCGACCTGATGCTGCTAGAGCCGGGCCAGGAAGACGCCCGGGAGCTGTTTATCTCCGCGTGGGGACACCATGCGACGCATGCCGCCTGGGGCGCCTCTGGCAAGACGGTGTTCTACCAGAGCTATACACTGGAAGAAGACACAAGCCCCGGCCTGCCGCCCTATGCCGATATCTGGTACATATCGATCCAAGAGCCCGAGCCCGGGCCCTGGACCGATGATGGCGCGAGCTATCTGCCCGCGGTGCGACCCTATGCAGAGCTTCCCTAACGTTGTCGTTCCGCCGCACGTTCTATGCGCCCGTTATGACAGAATAGCGCGGGCGTGCTATAATCCGCTGGTTCTTTCGTAAAGGAGTATGGGGCATGCCCTCGATCCCTGGCGATCTGACTGCCTATCTGTCGGCCATCCTGTTTGTCATTGGCGCCTATCTGATGGCGATCTATCTGGGAATGATCGTGTGGACCTTTCGCGACATTCGCTCGCGCTCTCGCGATCTTCTGGCGCATGTCCTGGCGCCGCTGCTGGTAGCGGTCTTTACGCTGCCCGGGTTGCTCGTGTACATGCTGGTGCGGCCCAGAGAGAGCCTGGCCGACGCGTATGAGCGGGCTCTGGCGGAAGAGGCCGTGCTCCAGGATCTGGAGCAGCGCCGCACCTGCCCCGGTTGCCAGCGGCGGGCTGAGGCGGACTATATCGTCTGCCCCCATTGCCACCATCAGCTCAAGCTGCGCTGCGTCAGTTGTAGCCGCCTGGTCGATCCCGAGTGGGATGTGTGTCCTTATTGCGGACACTTTCACCCCAGTGATGGGGCCGAAAAGCCCGAGCCTGCGATCGAGGCGGTCGAGGAGCCCCTCGTTTTTACGGCGCAAGAGGGCCGTGC
>SKRJ01000470.1 GCA_007118555.1 Anaerolineae bacterium
CCGCCGCGGAGCACTATCGTGCGGGCTTGGCGCTGTGGGCCGATACGCGCGAGTTGCAGAGATCGGCTGTGCTGGCCGAGCGCGCCTATCAAGCGCGGTACCGTTATCAGGCGGCCTGTGCCGCCGCCCTCGCCGGCGATACCGCGATGGCGCTTGACGAGCTGGAGGAAGCCTGGACCTATGGTATCATGCGGCAGGCGAGCGTCTGAACGGCGCGCGCCCTGTCGAAGCGTTCAGTTGCCGTGACGGTAGAGCGCCTCGGCCGCGCGCTCGGCATCATTCAGGCGCTCGCGAATGAGGTCGGACGCGGCGTCGATCTCGGTGTCGGCCCCGATGGTAAAAGGCTCGCGCAGCGCCACCGCGATGCGAGCCCAGGGCAATGGCACCGTGTAGCGGTCCCAGCGGGAGAGGCGATAACAGGCGGCGGCATAGGCGCCGATCGGGACGATGGAGGCGCCGGTCTTGCGGGCCACAAAGGCCAGCCCCGGTTTGGGCACATGGGTGGGCCCGGCGGGGCCGTCCGGGTTGATATAGAGGCCCTTGCCCTGGCGCATGATCCTGATCAACTGCATCATGCGGCGAG
Organism: Anaerolineae bacterium; assembly: GCA_007118555.1. Taxonomy (GTDB): domain Bacteria; phylum Chloroflexota; class Anaerolineae; order UBA1429; family UBA1429; genus UBA1429. Next base: position 584 of record SKRJ01000470.1, read on the forward strand.
CCCCGCCCATGGACTGGTCATCCATGGACACGGGAAAAGAGTCGACGCCCATATCCCGGCTCCAGGTTGCTAGTGTGGCACCTCGTGGGTCATTGGGGACGATCACCACGTACCGGGTGATATCGGCATAGTTTCTCACAAAGGCGGCCACCATCATGGTCATGCCGTGCCACGCGGTTAGGATCACCGGGCGATCCGTCGCCCAGGCCTCCTCCAAGCGCTCCAATCCATCGACCTGGAGGCGGGCCGTGTGCGTCACCATGGTGGCGTACTTGGCCAGACCCCAGCCCTGCAGGGCCTCAAGGCGGGTGATCTCCATGCTACGGGGCTAGACCCGCTGCACGAGGGCGCGAATCACGCCGAAGGAGACATAACCGCCTGTCAGACTCAGCCCTGCCACGGGGGGCGGCAACTGGAACGCCATGATCGTGACCAGGCCCAGGATGACAAAGCTCATGCGTCGCCGACGGAGCACGACGGCCAGCGCCGGGTAGCGGATGCGGCTGGCCATCAGGCCGGCCAGGCCGAGGCAAAGCACAATGAGGGCCACCCCCGAAATGAGGCTATCGCCATAGGCGCTGTTCACCAGGGCGATGAGGGTGAGGGTCGCGCCCGAGGTGGAGATGGTCAGCCCGAGGCTTTCGCTGTCGTCGGTCTTTTCCGGGAGCAGGTTGAAACGGGCCAGCCGATAGGCCCCGCTGCACACGTACAGGGTGCAGGCCAGCCACGCAACGACGGCCAGCACACCCACATCGCCCAGATGCCGATAGAGGATGATGGCAGGCGCGACGCCAAAGGTCACCAGATCCACCAGCGAGTCCAACTGCTTGCCAAAGTCGCTCACCACACCCAGCCGCCGGGCCAGTGCGCCGTCAACGGCGTCCAGGAGATAGCCCACGAGAATACATGCGCCCGCGAGCCCGATGGCGCCATCCATGGCCAATATGATGGCGCTAAAGGCCGCCGCGAGGCCGGTCAGGGTAACGAGGCTGGGGATGATCCTATGGAACCGCCGAGGCGAGTCTGGCGATGACCGTCTTGCCTGCATACACTTGTTCTCCCTCTGTGATGGAAGCTGCCGCCGTGATGGGTAGGTATACCTCTACCCGCGAGCCAAACTTGATGATGCCCAGGCGCTCACCTCGAGAGACGCTCTGGCCTGGGGTCACCCAGCATACGATGCGCCGCGCCATGATGCCGGCGATCTGGTTCACCAACACGCGTCCATAGGGGCCCTGGAGCCCGATCCAGTTGTGTTCATTCACGAGAGACGCTTCCTCCCGATGGGCTTGGAGGAACCTGCCCGGCACATGCTCGACCAGGCGCACTGTGCCTGCCAGCGGTGCGCGGTTTACATGCACGTCCAATACGGACATAAAGATCGATATCTTTAGGGCGTCGCCACCGACAAAGCGTGGCTCGTGGACGGTCTCGATTCCGACGATACGGCCATCTGCGGGAGAGAGGACGACATCAGGCTCGATCGCGTCGGGCACTCGCACGGGGTCTCGAAAAAAGCGTACGAACAAGGCCCAGAGAACGCCGGCGAGCCCTGCCAGAGAGACGGAAACGCGCCGTGGGCGCGCGATGGCCCAAACGGCCGCCAGCGCAAACAGGGCGCTGGCCAAGCCTACTTCGGCTTGAACGCCCTGCGCCAGGCGAATGAGCGCTCGCTTCGTCTCGCTCCTCTGATGCCCCATGGACGGAATATACCGGATGCCCCACCTGAACGCAAACTGCCTGATCAATGCGCCGGCGCCAGCAAGCCAGCCCAGGGCATATTCTGGCACCGTTCTTGGAACACAAGCGATTCACAAACAGAAGGGGCATTTGGAATCTGGGCACAATGCTAGTAGACTAGCCAAGGGCATTTTGGTTGGCTTGGTGCGCCCGCCTGCCTGCACGCAGTGCAGGCGCAAGGGCGTATCGAGCAGGATGCAGGTCGAACGGGCTCAAAGCCACCCGGGTCTCGGTGCACCGCCAAGAGTGATTCATCGCCATCGGCCAGTGTCGTCCTGTCGTGCCGCCGTCAGGACAAGGCGCCTGTGTGACTCTCTTGGTGCCAGATCACGTGTTGGCAACAAGTCTGGCTCTGTCCTCAAGGCCCCGCCCAGCCATGGATTCGTTTCTGGTTCCGCGAGCACAAGAAGGAGAGACATGCCTCAAACTGCAAATCCGACCGGCTTTGACCTGCGATGGATCGCAGTGCTCATAGCCACCCTCGCACTGGCCCTTGTCGTCTACAACATCCGCAACCTCTTGAAGCAGGATGCGGGCGAAGGTCGCGTTCCCGAGTTGGGCGAAGCCATCAGAGAGGGCGCCAGCGCCTTTCTCAAGATGGAGTACCGGGTGATGGCTGTGTTTGTGGTCGTAATGGCCATCATTCTGGGCGTACTGATCCCGCCGCAGCCCCTGGTCGCCGTGACCTACGTCATCGGCACACTGATCGCCGCTTTTGCCGGTTGGATCGGTATGAGCGTCGCTGTGCGGGCGAACACACGCACCGCTGTGGCCGCTCAGTCAAGCTGGGCCAAAGCGCTACGGCTGGCCTACTCGAGCGGTGCTACGACCGGTTTGGCCGGTATCTCCATGGGACTGTTGTTCCTGTCGCTGTTGTCGTTCTTCTTTGACGATCCCAACATGCTGCTTGGTTTCGTCTTTGGTGCCACCAGCGTGGCGCTCTTCTTGCGTGTGGGCGGCGGCATTTACACCAAGTCGGCCGATGTGGGCGCTGACCTCGTGGGCAAGGTGGAGATGCACATCCCCGAGGATGATCCGCGCAACCCGGCTGTGATCGCCGACAACGTGGGTGACAATGTAGGCGACATCGCCGGCATGGGTTCCGACCTCTACGAGTCCTATATCGCCGCTATCGTGGCTGCGATGGTGCTCGGCGGGATCGTCTATGGTAGGGATGGCATCGTTCTGCCACTGATATTGGGCGCTACGGGCCTCGTATCCTCGATCTTTGGCACCTGGTTTGTTCGTACGGGCGAAGCCAGTGACAACTATGAGGAACAGGTGCATCTGGCTCACAAGACGATGAACCGGGGCGTCATCGCCAGCTCGGTCTTTCTCGTCATCGTAGCGTTCGTCGTCGTGCTCCTCTACATGGGTTCCGGCGAGCTCAACCTGTTCTTTGCATTCCTCGTCGGTCTGCTCACAGGCGCCAGCATCGGGCCCATCACCGAGTACTATACCTCGACGCACAAGCCCGTGCTCCGCATCGCCGAGCTCAGCCAAACCGGCCCGGCCATCAACATCATGGAAGGCATGGCCGTCGGTATGATGAG
>SKRJ01000264.1 GCA_007118555.1 Anaerolineae bacterium
CCTGCCGCTGGCGGCCCTGGTGGACCTGGAGCGCGAGCGGGAGCGCCTGGCGCAAGAGCTGGCCAACGTCGAGCAAGAGACCCAGCGGGCCCAGGCGCTGCTGGCTAACGAGCGCTTTGTCGCCAACGCCCCGGCCGAGGTGGTGCAAAAAGAGCGCGACAAGCTGAATGCCCAGGAGGAGCGCCGGGTCAAGCTGGAGGAGCGGCTGGCTGCGCTGGGCTAGACTGGGGCTGATCGATGCCGACCTTGAGACGCCAGAACACCAGCGCGCCCGCGATGCGTAGCACCGTGGCCACGATCAGGGCGAGGCGGATGAACGCCAAGTCGGCGATCAGCGTGCCGAGGAGCGGCGCCGCAAAGGCGGTCACATTGGCCAGCAGCGTGTTGGCCGCCACAAAAGAGGGCCGCTCCTCCTCGCTGGACACCTGAAAGAGGGTGTTGGTCATGAAAATGTCCAGCCCCGGCATAAAGAGGCCCGCGATCAACGCCGAGGCCACGAGTTGCTGCGGGGTGCGAGCCAGGGCCATGGCGATGGGATAGAACGCGACGCCCAGGCAAGAGAGCCATAGCCAGCGCCGCGAGTTGGCCCGGGCCAGCAGGCGGCTCAGGGCGATATAGCCAAAGACGCTCAGGAAACGCTGGATGGTCAACAGGATGCCGATCCACGCATCCGAGGCCCCCAGGGTGCGCACCCGATAGATCGAGTAGAGGGCGATGGGCAGGTGCAGCCCCATCCGAAAGACGAACGAGGCGATGGCATAGTCGCGAAAGGCGGGCGCGCCCTTGATGAGGGCCACCACCTGTCCGACGCCCATGCGAGGCCGCGCCGCCACCTGCTGGGGTGCCACCTCGGGCAGCCGTATCCGCGACAGGGTAATCACGCTGCCCACCCCCGCCACGAGGGCGCTGACAAAGAGAAGCTGATAGTTCAGCGGATAGACCACCCGGTCGAGCCACTGGCCCGCCAGCAAACCCACCGCCGAGGCCATCAGGCCATGCACCGCCATGCGGGTGCTGAGCATGGTCGGGCGGCGCTCCGGCGTCGTGGCCCGGCCCAGGATCGTCGTCTGGGCCACGTTGAGGGCCGCCCCCGGGATCGCCAGCAGGCCCTCGGCCACCACGAGAATAAAGGGCGCCACCGTCACGGGCAGATAGGCCAGAAAAGCATAAGAGGCGATGGCGCTGCGAAACACGATGCGCGCGCCGTTCACCACCCGCACCAGGTTGCGCTGCCGCCGCACGTACGCCCCCATGGGCAGCACGGCCAGGATGGTTACCAGCGCCGGCAGTGAGGTATGCACACCCACCAGCCAGTTGGGGGCGCCCAGGCGCACCAGGAACACCGCCACAAAGGACAGCGCCCCCGCCCCCGCGATGGACTGGAACAGCATCTCGATATAGAGCACGCGCTCGTTGCGCTGCTCTACCGTGAGGGGCGGACGCCCCTGACGTGGCCCGAACAGCCGTCCGAACCGGCGGGTCGGGCGTCGCAGCTCCGCTTCTGTTACATCCGGCTCGAGCGCAACCGAGGATGCTTCTTCGTGCGGCTCCAAATCCTGTTCCTTTGTGGCCCTTCCCGTTTTGGCAGAGGGCCGGTGTTCCGTGATGCTTACTGCAACATGCGTGGCGGCGCGTGGTCTCTACCGCCCCAGCGCGCGCACCTGCTCCTGCACGGCCAGCCCCAGCTCGCGGGTGGTGGCGTTGCCGCCCAGATCGGGTGTCAGCGTGCGGCCCTCGGCGGTCACGGCGTTGACGGCCCGCAGCAGCAGTTCGCCCGCGTCGGCGTGCCCCAGGTGGTCCAGCATCATGGACGCGGCCCAGATGGCGGCGATGGGGTTGGCGATCCCCTGCCCGGCAATGTCGGGCGCCGAGCCATGCACCGGCTCGAATAGCGAGGGATAGCGTTTCTCCGGGTTGATGTTGCCGCTGGGAGGAATGCCCAGGCTGCCCTGCAACGCGCCGCCCAGATCGGTGAGCAGATCGCCAAACAGGTTCGAGCCCACGACGACGTCCAGGCTCTCGGGCGCCGTGATCATGCGGGCCGCCAGGGCATCGGCATGGTACTGGCGGCAGGTCACCTGCGGGTAGTCGTGCTGGAGCTGGGCGAACACCTCATCCCAAAAGACCATGCTGTACTGCAGGGCGTTGGACTTGGTGGCGCTGGCCAGCTCCTGGCGGGGACGGCTGGCGGCCAGGTCATAGGCATAGCGCAGCACCCGCTCGACCCCGGCGCGGGTAAACACCCCCGTCTGGATGGCGACCTCGTTATCATGGCCGCGATGCACGCGCCCGCCGGCCCCGGCATACTCGCCCTCGGTGTTCTCGCGGATGCAGACGAAATCAATGTCCTCGGGGCCCTTGTCGCGCAACGGCCCGGGGATGCCCTCCAGCAGCTTGACGGGACGCAGGTTGATGTACTGGTCGAAATGCTGGCGAATGGGCAGCAGCAGGCCCCATAGCGAGATGTGATCGGGCACGGGCGGGAACCCCACCGCGCCAAAGAGGATGCAGTCGTAATCGCCCAGCGTCTGCAGGGCGTCGGCGGGCATCATGACGCCGTTCTCCAGGTAATAGGCGCAGCCCCAGGGGTAGCGATCGTACTCGAGGGCCAGGCCGCCGTGTACCTCGCACACGGCCCCCAGCGCCGCGATCGCCTCGTCGGTAGTATCCACACCGATGCCATCCCCGGGAATCACAGCCACGCGATAGCGATTCATGCCCATCTCCTTCAGCACATCTGTTTCGGCGGCGCCCAATGGCACAGATTCTAGCCGATCGAGGGGACGGTGCCAAGCGCCAACCTCTTGGTCATGAGCTTTGACCCTGATGGTTCGCTACGCTATACTGGACCATATTCGCAGGAAAAGGAGCGCCCCATGCGCGTGCTCATCACCGGCGGTGCGGGATTCATCGGCTCGCATCTGACCGACCTGATGCTACACCACGGCCACACTGTGCTGGCCATGGACAACCTGATCACCGGCAGCATGGAGAACCTCGCCCATCTGGACGGCCATGAGCGCTTTGCGTTTATCCGGCACGACGTCACCGAGCCGATCCACGTGAGCGGGCCGCTGGACGCGATCCTGCATTTGGCGTCGCTCCCCAGCCCCGTCGACTATCTGCAGATGCCGATCCAGACCCTCAAGGTGGGCTCGCTGGGCGTATACCATGCCCTGGGGCTGGCGCGAGCCAAGGGGGCCCGCTTTTTGCTGGCTTCTACCTCGGAGGTATATGGCGATCCGCTGGTGCACCCCCAGCCCGAGACCTACTGGGGCAACGTGAACCCCATCGGGCCCCGCGGCGTGTATGACGAGTCGAAACGCTTTGGCGAGGCCCTGACCATGGCCTACCAACGCACCCACGACCTGCCCACCCGCATCGCGCGTATTTTCAACACCTATGGCCCGCGCATGCGCATGCAGGATGGCCGCGTGGTGCCCAACTTTGTGGGCCAGGCGCTGCGGGGCGAGCCCCTCACCGTGTACGACGATGGCTCGCGCACGCGGAGCTTTTGCTACGTGTCCGACCTGGTCGAGGGGCTGTACCGGTTGCTGCTGTCCGACGAGGTGCTGCCCGTCAACCTGGGCAACCCCCGCGAGATCACGATCCTGGAGCTGGCGCGGCTGGTGATCCGGTTGGCCGGCAGCTCGTCCGAGGTCTCGCTCGTATCGCCCAAGGACACTCGCACCGAGGATGATCCCCAGACGCGCCAACCCGATATCACGCGAGCCCGAGAGCTGCTGCGCTGGGAGCCCGAGGTGGCGTTAGAGCAGGGGCTCTTGCGCACCATCGCCTACTTTCAGCAGCGTGCTGCGAGCGCAGGCTGATATGGTTCCCGCCAGAGGCCGGTTGCCATGACGCCCACGATGGC
>SKRJ01000086.1 GCA_007118555.1 Anaerolineae bacterium
GGCGATGCTCTGCAGGGGCTCGTGGTGCAGGCGGCCAATCTGCTGCCCTGGCTCGATCCCCAGGCGTCGGGGCTCACCCTGGCCCTGGCGGCCACCATCTCGGTGCTGGTGATCGCATGCCCCTGTGCGCTGGGCCTGGCCACGCCGACAGCGCTGATGGTCGGTAGCGGTATGGGCGCCGAGCGCGGCATTCTGATCCGTCACGGCGCCGCCATCCAGACGTTGCGCGACGTGAGCGTGGTGGTGCTGGACAAGACGGGCACCCTGACCGTGGGACAGCCCCGGGTGACCGATGTGGTGGCGCTGCAGGGCACCGAGCGGGATGTCCTGCGCTGGGCCGCCTCGGTGGAGCAGGGCAGCGAACACCCATTGGGGCAGGCCGTCGTGCAAGAGGCGCGTAATCGTGGCCTGGATCTGGCCCAGCCCGAGGGCTTTGAGGCCGTGCGCGGCAAGGGCGTCGCCGGCCAAATTGACGGCGAGGCCGTCCTGGTGGGCGGGCGGCGCCTCCTGGCCGACGCGACCATTGACGCGGCACCCATCGAGGAGCGCCTGAACCAACTGGAGAGCGAGGCCAAGACCACCATGGCCGTGGCGCGAGAGGGCGTCATCGTGGGCCTGATCGCCGTCGCAGACCCGATCAAGCCCGAGGCCCGCGAGGTGATCGCCGAGCTGCACACCCTGGGCATCCAGACCGCGATGCTGACCGGCGACAACCGCCAGACCGCCGAGGCCATCGCCGCCGAGGCAGGCATCGACCATGTGGTGGCCGGCGTGCTGCCCGATGGCAAGGTGGCCGAGATCAAGCGCCTGCAAGAGCGCTATGGCTCTGTGGCTATGGTGGGCGATGGCATCAACGACGCCCCGGCCCTGACCCAGGCCGAGGTCGGCATCGCCATCGGCACGGGCACCGACATCGCCATCGAGTCGTCGGATGTCACCCTGGTGCGCGGCGACCTGCACGGCGTCGTGCAGGCGATCCGGCTTTCGCAGGCCACATTCACCAAGATCAAGCAGAACCTGTTCTGGGCCTTTGCCTACAACGTGGTCATGATCCCCCTGGCTGTCGTGGGGATGATGCACCCGGTGCTGGCCGAGATCGCCATGGCCTCCAGCTCGATCTCGGTGGTGACCAACGCCAACCTGCTGCGCCGCAACAAGATCTAGGCTTACACCCAGGTCATGGGTCGGGGCGAAGCGACGCTTTGTCCCGACCTTGTGCTGTTCGAACGGGCCATGATCCCGCCCCTTGACAGGGCAGGGCGCTGGGTATTTGGCCTATCCCTGTACAGTCGCTATAGTATGCGCGGCATGCAACAAGAGGCGGTGTGATACGGCCATGTGCGACGGACAAACCCACCCTTGACCCGACATCCCCTCTCCTGGCTCATCTGGGCGGGGTGCGCCGCGGTGCTTGCGCTGACGGTACGCAATCCCCTCTATCTGACGCTGATCGTGCTGGCCACCTGGCTCGTCTATTTGGGCGTGGCGAGCACAGGCCTGATGGCGGGCAGTTGGCGGGCGCTGCTCAAGCTGGGTCTGTTCATCTGGCTCATCACCATTCCGTTCAACGCCCTGATGATCCATCATGGGCGCATCGTGCTCTTTCGCCTGCCCGCGCACTGGCCCCTGGTCGGCGGTCCCATCACGCTAGAGGCCGTGCTGGCCGGTTTGGTCACCGGGTACGCCCTCTGGTCGCTGCTGTTTATCTTTGCCACATTCAACCTGGCCGTGGACGCGACCCAACTGCTGCGGCTGGCGCCTCCGTTCCTGTACCATGCGGGCGTGGTGACCTCTATCGCGCTCACGTTCATCCCACAGATGCTGGCCAGTGCCCGCGAGATCCGCGAGGCGCAAAGGATCCGCGGCCATCGCTTTCGCGGCTGGCGCGACTCGCTGCCCCTGGTGATGCCGCTGCTGACCACGTCTTTTGAGCGGGCGGTGCAGCTCGCCGAGTCGATGGACGCCCGGGGCTTTGGCGGCGAGCTGACGGGGCTGTCTCCGGCACGCCAGAGCAGAATACGTATACTGATGATACTGAGTCTGTTCCTATTCCTGGTGGGTATGATCGTGCGCATCTTTTGGCCCGACTGGGCTCTCCTGGGCGATCTGCTAATCCTCGATGCGGTGCTATTCATGGGCTATGCCTTTTACGACCTGGGGCGGCATGTGCGCCGCAGCCGCTACCGGCGCGAGCGCTGGGGCGTCCGCGATAGCGTCATTGCCGCGAGCAGCGTGGCAGCTCTCGTGGGCGTGCTGCTTCTGCGCCATAACGATCCCGCGCTCGTGCTCTACTCCCCGTATACCGCTGCCGGTCTGCTGCCGGGCTTTTCCATGTCGCTGGGACTGCTCCTGACGTTGCTATCGGTGCCGGGATGGGTGGCGCTGGCCGAGGGTGTGGCGCAGACAGTCTCTGCGGAGGGGGCTGAGCGATGATCGCGTTCGAGCGCTTTTCCTTCAGCTATCCCGGAACGGACACGCCCGTCCTGCGCGACGTGAACCTGCGGATCGAGCCCGGCACCATGGCGCTGGTGATCGGTGCCTCGGGGGCGGGCAAGTCGACGCTGCTGCGCTGCCTGAACGGCCTGGTGCCTCATTTCTACGGCGGCTCGATGCAGGGCAATGTGCGGGTCGCAGGGCAGAACCCCATCGAGCGCCAGCCCCGGGGCATGAGCCGCCATGTGGGCCTGGTCTTTCAGGACCCCGAGACCCAGTTCGTGGTGGATACCGTGGTCGCCGAGCTGGTCTTTGCCATGGAGAACCACGGCATCCCGCAAGAGACCATGGAGCGCCGGGTGGAGCAGGTGATGGCCCAACTCGAGATCGGCCATCTGCGCGACCGCCGCATCAGCACCCTTTCGGGCGGCGAAAAGCAGCGTGTGGCCCTGGCCTCGGTGCTCACCCTCGAGCCGCAGGTGCTGGTGCTGGACGAGCCCACCTCGCAGCTCGATCCCGAGGCCGCCGACGAGGTGCTGCAGGCGCTGCGCAGTCTCAACCGCGACCTGGGCCTCACCATCGTGCTCTCCGAGCACCGCCTGGAGCGTGTGGTGGGCTATGCTGACCAGGTGCTGTACCTACCCGGCGATGGCAGCGTGCAGATCGGCGCGCCGCGCGAGATGCTGGCACAGATCGACCAGGCGCCGCCCCTGGTGGCGTTGGGCCGTGCCCTGGGCTGGACGCCTCTGCCGCTGAGCATCGACGAGGCCCGCTGCCACCTGAATGGCCAGGGGCCTGCGCCACGCACAGCTGGCGACACGCCGCCCAGCCCGGGCGACATCGAGATCGATGTCCGCGGTCTGTGGCACGCTTATGACGGGCACGTGGCCCTGGGCGGCGTGGATCTGGCGGTGCGAGAGGGCGAGGCGGTCGCCATCATGGGCGCCAACGGCTCGGGCAAGACGACGCTGCTCAAGCATCTGGTGGGGCTGTTGCAGCCCGACCGCGGCACCGTCCATATCGCCGGCATGGATGCCCGCCGTACACCGCTGGAGGAGCTGATCCGGGTGGTGGGCTATGTGCCGCAGAACCCCAATGCGCTGCTCTTTGCCGACACGGTACAGGAGGAGCTGGCGTTCACGCGGCGCAACCACGGTCTGGCGACGGACACGTTGCCCGATGGCCTGCTCGAGGCGTTGGGCATCGGTCCCTATGTGCACAGCTATCCCCGTGACCTGAGCGTCGGCGAGCGACAGCGGGTGGCGCTGGGGGCCATTCTGGCCGCCGAGCCGCGCATCATCCTGCTGGACGAGCCCACCCGCGGCGTGGATCGCGTGCAAAAAGAGGCCCTGATGCGCTATCTGGCCGCCGAGCGCGCCAACGGCCGCACAGTGGTGGTGTCTACCCACGATGTGGAGCTGGTCGCCGAGA
>SKRJ01000080.1 GCA_007118555.1 Anaerolineae bacterium
ACGGCCGATCCTGTCTGTCGAAAGGCTATCATGGAGATCCTGCGGCAGGGCGCCCGGGAGCTTGGTCTCAGTCTGGGCCCCCGACATTTGGAGCAGTTCGAGACCTACTATCGCGAGCTGACCGCCTGGAACGAGCGTTTCAACCTCACGGCCATCACTGGCTACCAGGAGGTGCAGCGCCGCCACTTTTTAGATTCGCTCTGCTGCCTGCTGGCGTTCCCCCAAGCGGGCGCCGGCGACACCATCCCCGATACGGTGCCGGTGCAGCGCGGCGGAACGGGGCTGCGCTGCGTCGATGTAGGCACGGGCGCCGGCTTGCCCGGGCTCCCGCTCAAGATCCTCCTGCCCGACATGCGGCTCACCCTGATCGAGTCGGTGGGCAAAAAGGTCACCTTTCTCAAGCACATCGTGCGGGAGCTGGGTCTGACCGGCGTCGACATCGTGCAGGGCCGCGCCGAGGAGATCGCCCGCCAAGAGGCCCACCGCGAGGCTTACGACATTGTGCTGGCGCGGGCCGTGGCGCACCTGGCGGTGTTGGCCGAGTATTGCCTGCCGCTGGCCCGGGTGGGCGGGCGTTTGATCGCCCCCAAGGGGGAGGATGCCGTCGCCGAGATGAAAGAGGCCGAGGGAGCCATCGCGCTCCTGGGCGGGCGGGTCGTCGGCGTCAAGCCGCTGATGCTGGCCGACTGGAGCGACCACTACCTGGTGGTCATCGACAAGGTCAACCCCACACCCGAGCGCTACCCCCGGCGCACCGGCATCCCCGCCAAGCGCCCCCTGATGAATCCAGATCCGTGACGCAGCAGACATTTTGACCTAGTCCGCTGCGCCACAATATCTGCAAGCCTGTGCCTATTGAGTCGGCGCGCGTATGCCCACCAGCAGGCTGCTCCACTCGAACGGCCGCCAGAGCCCGCTCGGGTCGCGTCGCACGCTCACCGGGCGGGGTGATGCGGCCCCCGAGCACGCGACAAAGAGCTTGTACGGCCCCCTGTCACGATCCCCCGAATAGGGGTTGGCTGTGCAGAGGATGCCCCAGGGCGGCTCGGGCAGCGCATAGCCGGTGTCTGGCGCTGTGCCCTGTACGTAGGAGGCCCCCAGATAGGGGTTCTGGGCCAACTGCCGGCGCACCAGGGCCAGATCGCGCACCGCCAGCGCACGCTTCTGGCTCCCGGCGTTGCCCGGCGCCAGAAGCCCCGCATCTACGGTGGCCGCCAGGCAGCTCTCTGCCAGCGGGGGCGCCTCGGGATAGAGCAGCAACGCCGTTACGAGGGCCGCCGCGCCTCCCTCGGGCGTGGTGGCGAGCTCGGCGTGCATTGTGAAGAACCGGTCCAGGGAATCGGGCAGTGGGGAAATCGTAACAACGATCGGATCCGCATGTCGTCCGCCTCCTAGATCCATGAGTTCACCTCGCCTTTCTATGCGTCCGAGAGGGGCTGCACAACGCCCGCCTGCACGCGCCAGAGCTGCGCGCGCTCCAAAAAGGCGGGCCCAAAGCCCTCCCTGTCGGTGGTGGTGACGAGCACCTGCTCCGCCTGGTCGATGGCCTCCAGGAGATACTGCCCACGGCGGCGGTCCAGCTCCGAGAGGACGTCGTCCAGCAGGAGCACGGGCATCTCGCCCACCAAGCCCTCCATGAGCGATACCTCGGCCAGCTTGAGAGACAACGCCGCCGTACGTTGCTGCCCCCGCGAGCCATAGATGGTGGCATCGAACCCGTTGATGCAAAAGCGCATGTCATCGCGATGGGGGCCGCTGACGGTCACACCGCGTGCGATCTCCTCCTTCTGTCCGCGTTGCAGCGCCTCCATGAGCTGCTCCTCCAGCCGATCAAGAGCCTCACACTCTGGGATCCCCGCGCGCCATGTCAGTTCCGGATCGCACAGAGCGGCCTCTATCGCGTCGATGGCAGAGTTGGGGGCCAGCGTGTGCTCATAGCGCAGCGTCAGGCGCTCCGCCCCGCCCGTGAGGGCATGCTGGAGCTCGTGGGTATCGCGGGACAGGCGGGCGATGGACCACATGCGCCGCGCCATCACATAGGCGCCCAGGTGCGCCACCTGCCCATCCCAGTACGAGAGCTCCTTGGGGCGCGAGGCGCGCTCGCGGATCTGTCGCAGGAGGGCGTTGCGCTGGGTTACGACGCGATTGTAGCGCGCCAGAGAGCGACAGTACAGCTCGTCGAGCTGGCAGAGGGTGACATCCAGATAGCGACGCCGATCGCCGGGCGAGCCGGACACCAGAATGATGTCCTCGGGCAAAAAGAGCACCACGTTCAGCTTGCCGACGATGTCCATGGCGCGCCGGTTGACGCCATTGTAGCGCAACTGCCGCCGAAAGACGGTGCCGTTGCCGCCGTTGCTTTCTCCGGGCTCTTGCACCAGCGAGGCCTCGATGCTGTTCTGCTCGCCGCCACGGACAAACTGGAGGGCCAGTTGGGCGTTGGGGATCACCTCATCCTGCAGCGACTCCCAGCGGATCAGCTCGCGGTCCTGCGAGGCCAGGGGCGAGCGCGTGGTGGCCAGATAGTAGATGGCCTCGAGCAGATTGGTCTTGCCCTCAGCGTTATCGCCCTGGAACAGATGAATGCGCGCCGCGAGATCCAGCTCCAGGCGCGCATAATTACGATAGTTGACGAGCTCCAGATGACAGATGTGCATATAGACGGCTAGCGGGCCACCTGCATGGGCATGATGATGTGCACAAACTCGGGGCCGCCCACGGGCCGCAGCACACCGGGGCTCGAGGGATCCCGCATCTCGAGGGCCACCTCGGCGGTGTCAATGGCGTTCAGGGCCTCTTGGAGATAGCGGGCGTTGAACGCGATCTCGACGGATTGGCCGGTCACGCGCACGTCCAGCTCGCTCACGTTGTCGCCATACTCGGACGAGGTGGCCGCAATGATGAGCCGCCCCATGCCATCGTCGCCGTTGGGGACCACCTGCAGATGGCAGATGTTGGCGGCATCGCGGGCGAAAATGGCCGCCATGCGCACCGCCTTGAGGAGGTCGGCCGTGCTGGCCTCGATGCGGGTGTTGTGGCCTTTGGGGATGATCTGCTTATAGTCGGGAAACGTGCCCTCTACCAGTTGCGAGACCAGTTCCGCCGATTCCAGCCGGAAAAAGATCTGGTTGCGATTGGGCGATACGAGCACCTGCACCGTCTCCTCATCGCCGATGATGCGGCGCAGCTCTTGCAGGGCGCGGGCGGGCACAATGACGCTGATGGGCGACTCGGGGCCCTGGGCCAGCGGCATCGAGCTCACCGAGAGGCGGTAGCTGTCCGCCGCGGCAAAGGTAAACTCGTCCGAGCCCAACTCGGCCAGCACGCCGGTAAGCACCGGACGGCTCTCGTCGGTGGCCGCCGCAAAGGCCACGCGGTCCACCATCTGGCGCAGGCTATCGGCCTGAATGTGGATCGGGTCATCCTCTTCGGGAATGAGGATCAGAGGGAACTCTTGGGCGTCGATCCCCTTGATATTGGCCTCAAAGCGCCCACATTTGATGTTGAGGGTCTGGGTGCGGGCGATCAGCTCCATCTCGACCCGCTCAGGCGGCAGCGAGCTGACGAAATCGCTCAGCAGGCGGGCGGGGATGGTGGTGGCGCCCTCGCGCTCGACCTTGGCGCCCACCCAGCAGTTGATCCCGATCTCCAGGTTGGTGGCCGACAGCTTGAGGCGAGACTCTTCGGTAGAGAGCATGATGTTGGAGAGGACGGGCAGGGTGCTACGCGTCGCCACAGCGCGCCCCACCACCGACAGCCCGCGGGCCAGATTCTCTTGCATACAGGAGACTTTCATCGCATGATCCTCCTCGGTTCAGGACTGCGGGCAGTATAAGGCGAGCTACAAGCGGCGTCAACCGGC
>SKRJ01000466.1 GCA_007118555.1 Anaerolineae bacterium
ACCGCGCCATTACATGGAGCAGTTCCACATCGACTATAACGATGACGCCAACAAGCTGGCCGAGGATGCAGGCTTTGACTTTTGGTACCAGTACCATGGCCAGCGCAACGACCTCGGTATCAACACCGAGCGTCCCACGCTGCGCGCCTATATCTCGCATCGTGACACGCCCACCATGTCGTTCCATCGCCGCAACCCGTACTACTATGCGGTGGACCCCGAGGGGAACCAGCTTCCCTACATCGATGGCATCAACATGGACCGCGCCGCGGACCTGTCGGTGATGGACGCCAAGATCGTCGGTGGCACCTATGACTTTTGCGCGTTCCAGATGCGCATCCTCTACTATGCCACCTACGCCGAAGGCGCTGCCCAGTCAGACGCTCATATGAAGCTGTGGGAGTCGGGCAAGGGTGGTGAGGTGGTCTATAACGTGAACATGAACCACGAGGACGAGAATATCCGCGAGGTCTTTTCCGATGACCGCTTCCGCCATGCGCTGTCGCTGGCGATCAACCGGAGTGACATCAACGACGTGGTCTACTTTGGCAACGCCTCCGAGACCCAGATGACGGTCATTCCGACCTCCCGGCACTACAAGCCCGAGTACGCCGAGGCCTATGCCGAGTTTGATCGGGATCGGGCCAACGAGCTCTTGGACGAGATGGGCCTGGAGTGGAACTCGGCCGGCACCCATCGCCTCTGGCCCCACAACGGCCAGCCGATGATCATCTCCTGGAACCTGGTCGAGACCGAGACGCCCAAGGGCCCCATCACCGAGCTGGTGGAAGAGTACTGGAAGGCGATCGGCATCGAGATCCGGTGGCAGTCGGTGACCCGTACGCTGCTCACGCAGAGAATCATCGCCAACGAAGAGCCGATGTCCCTGTGGCACGGCGACGAGTCGGCAGACACCCTGTTCCTGCGCCGGCCCAAGTTCTTTGCACCGCTGGACGGTGACGAGTCCTGCTGGGGCGTGCTGTGGGGTCGCTGGTACAACACCGATGGCGATCAGGGCGAAGAGCCCCCGCAAGTCATCAAGGACCTCTACAACTGGCTGGATGAGTACAACATCACTGACGACGATGAGCCGGCAGCCCGCGTGCTGGAGAGCCAGGCCGAGCATGTCTGGACCATCGGCGCCATTGGCAACGCACCCCATCCGCTGTTCGTGCGCAACACGCTCAAGAACGTAAGCGACACGGGCGGCTTTTGGACGTGGGATAGCCTCTGGGCCTTTCCCGAGTACGCCGAGCAGTGGTACTTTGAGCAGTAGATGACGCTGGGTACAGCGTTGACGCTGAGCATGGCGCAATACGTTGCGCTGGCTCGGATCATCTAGCGAGAGTACAAGACCGCCCCCTGGAGCATTAGCTCCGGGGGGCGGTTCGCGTTGCTGTGGGGGCGTCTTCCGGGCTGTGGCCGCACCATGCCCGATCCCGCCTGTCCGGTCGGCGGCCTGTTGGCTCTGACGCGGCCGTGCCCGGTTTTTGCGCATGCTTGACATGGCGCCACATTCGCTACAGAATAGAGGCATATGTCCGCATACGACAAGGGGCGAACATCATGAGGCTTGTAACAATCGAACGGCAGGACCTGGAGATGGAGCCGGTCATGGCGGCCTCAACGCGGGTTACGCCTGTCGTCCGGGAGCATGTGCTACGTTTCCCCGGAGGCGGCATCGTGTGGCGTCGGCCCGTAGCCCTGTCTGTGGCAAGTGAGGACCGTGCCTATCGCGTCCCCATTACCAACATCAACCTGCGAGCTACCTGGGCTGCCGTCATGATCGGAATCCTCTTTGCGATCGCCATTCGGACAGTAGCTGGCCTTGGAAGGAGCTAATGATGACCGAGATGAATCAGAATCTGATCGATGCCGCTCTCGAGCAACAGGAAAAGAGCCTGCAGCATTTCGACCGCCTGCTGTTGAACTCGCGTCCTGACGCCGTGTTTGGCAAGCCCATGGCCGTAGGCGATAGTCAGGTCTTTACGGCCTCGGAGACGTTCTCGACCGTCGGCTTTGGTTTTGGCGTCGGCGGCGGCGAGTCCGACGAGGAGGCTGCCGAGGCAGCGTCGGAGGCGACGTCCGGGCAGCCGCATTCCGGTGGCGGCGCGGGTGGCGGTGGCGGGGGTGGCGGCATGAGCACCGGGCGCCCCGTTGCCATCGTACGAGTCGACAATGAGGGCGTAACGGTAGAGCCCGTGGTGGATGTTACCAAGATCTCTCTGGCGGCCTTTACCGCTTTGGGCACAATGTTCCTCATGTTTGCCAAGATGATCAAAGGCGTCCGATAGCCACCCGCAACAGAACAGCTATCTGAGCAGAGTGCGTGCTGATCCGAGATCGACAATGCGTGGGACGTGTGCGCCTGTTTGCGGTGGTTCTCGCCGGGCCTGATCTGTCCCCGACCTGCCTGCCCGTCCCCTGCCGCTCTGGGGACGCAACTATTCGTCTCTGCAAAGGACATCGAATCGCATCTAGACCTTTGTGAGCCCAGGGGAGCCCCAGTCCCTATTCATTTTCAGGAGGCAGCATGTTTTTCGAGTTGCGCGAGTACCGCACCCTGCCCGGCCAGAGAGAGAACTGGCTCCAGTACATGGAAGAGGTCATCATCCCGTTCCAGGTCTCCAAAGGGATGATCGTCACCGGCAGCTTTGTCGGTGAGGAGGAAGAGAACCTGTATATCTGGATGCGGCGCTTTGAGAGCGAAGAGGACCGCGAGCGCCTGTACGAGGCCGTCTATCAGAGTCCGGAATGGATCGACGAGATCGCGCCACGTATCCCCGAGATGATGGATCGGGAGCGAATCGTGGTCCGGCGCATCGTCCCCGGCCCCTGCTCGATCATCCGTTAGCCAACAGGCCCCGTGACACCGCCAGATCGTGCGCGCAGGCCGTCCCCGGAGGCGATCGGTGCGTGGGATCTGGCCGTTGCCCTGACCGACCTAGTGTAGCAAGGATCATGCCCATGGAACTATTCGAGGCCATCCGTCGACGCCACAGCTACCGTGGCCCCATGCAGGATCAACCGGTGCCCCGTGAGGACCTGCTGCGCATCGTGCAGGCGGGCATACAGGCGCCCTCGGGCTATAACGCCCAGACGACGACGTTTGTCATCATCGATGACCCCAAGGTTCTGGCCGAGATCGCCGCCATCGATCCGCGCAACGCCATCTTGGGCCAGGCGAGGGCCCTCATCGCGTGCGTTGCCCCCCGGGGGGCCGAGCCCGGCTCGACGCGCCTCTTTTTTGGCGTCGAGGACTGCGCCGCAGCCGTGGAGAACATGCTCCTGGCCATCACCGCGCTCGGGTATGCCAGTGTCTGGCTCGACGGCTGGCTGCGCATGGAGGGCCGCGATGCTGCGGTGGGGCGCATCTTCGACGTGCCACAGGAGCGCATCGTGCGGGTGCTGCTACCCCTGGGCGTGCCCGCGCAGGAGGAGGAGCAGCACCCCCGAAAGCCCCTTGATGAGCGCGCCTGGTTCAACCGCCATGGGGACTAGATGATGCGTAACTGTGAGCCCGTTCAACATCCTCCGGAAACGCACCAGAGCAAGCTGCAGGAGCTCGCCGACGAGTTTCGCTCGGTGGTGGGCGCCCGGCAAAAGGCATTGGATTGGCTGCTGCCGCCCCTGGTGTTTCTGCCCATCCAGGCCTGGTTGGGGCTCGCCACAGCCGCCGCCGTCTCTATCGCCCTCGCCCTGGGCCTCGTTGTCTGGCGCGCCGCCGGGCAAGGCATTAGACTGGTGGGCCATACGGCATCTGCTTGACCCGAAACCACAACCCGGAGGACGCAGACATGTTCAAGATCGCCATCATCGGTGCAGGGCGCGTCGGCG
>SKRJ01000283.1 GCA_007118555.1 Anaerolineae bacterium
GGTTCGTCGAGGCCACCGGCATCCCCGTGGGCGAGACCCAGGCGGGCAAGGGCGCCCTGCCCTATGAGGACCCCGCCAACCTGGGGGCCCTGGGCACCAGCGGCACGGAGGGCGCCAACCTCGTCGCCCGCGAGGCCGACCTGGTCATTGGCGTGGGCACCCGCTACACCGATTTCACCACCGCCTCGCAAACGGCGTTCCAGCACCCGGACGTGCGCTTTGTCAACCTCAACGTCGCCGAGTTCGATGCCTACAAGCAGGCGGCGCTGCCGCTGGTGGGCGACGCCCGGATCACGTTGGAGGAGCTGCTGCCGATGCTCGAGGGCCACCGGGTGGACAGCGCCTATGCCCAGCGGGTGGCCGAGCACAACCGCGCCTGGGACGCCGAGGTGGAGCGTATCTACTCCCTGGAGCACGGCCCGCCCCTCAGCCAGGGCGAGGTCATTGGTGTGGTCAACAGCCTGTCACGGCCCGAGGATGTGGTGCTGTGCGCGGCGGGCAGCCTGCCCGGCGACCTGCACAAGCTCTGGCGCACCCGCGACGCCAAAGGCTACCACCTGGAGTATGGCTACTCGTGCATGGGGTACGAGATCGCCGGCGGTATGGGCGTCAAGCTGGCTAACCCCGAGCGCGAGGTGTACGTCATGGTCGGCGATGGCTCCTACCTGATGATGAACAGCGAGATTGCGACCATGGTCCAGGAGGGCATCAAGGTCACCATCATCCTGCTGGACAACCACGGCTTTGCCAGTATCGGGGCCCTCTCGGCCAGCGTGGGCGCGGGCGGCTTTGGCACCCAATACCGCTACCGCCAGGGCGAGCAGGGGCTCTCGGGCGAGGTGCTACCCATCGACTATGCCACCAACGCCGCCAGCCTGGGCGCCTATGTGCTCACCGCCAATACGCGGGACGACCTGGCCGACGCCATAACGGCCGCACAGGAGATCGTCGGCCGCCCGGTGTGCATTGTCGTCGAGACCGACCGCGAGCAGACGGTGGGCGGCTATGAGAGCTGGTGGGACGTGCCAGTGGCCGAGGTATCCACCGAGCCCGACGTGCAGCGTGCCCGTGAAGAGTACGTCCGCATGCGCCGCCAGCAGCGGCATCCCCTGTAGGAGGACAGCACCATGGGTCAGATCCGTATCGCCAACGCCCCCTGCTCATGGGGCGTGCTCGAGTTTGACCTGCCCGGCGCCGCCGCCGGCTATGAGCAGGTGCTGGACGAGATCGCCGCCACGGGCTATGTGGGCACCGAGTTGGGCGACTGGGGGTTCATGCCGACCGAGCCCGACGCGCTGCGCGACGCCCTGGCGGCCCGCGATCTGGCGCTGGTGGGGGCCTTTTGCCCCGTGGCTTTGTCACGGGCCGTGGCCCTGGCGCGGCCTGAGACCCACGCCGCCGGGGTCGCCCACACCCCCGGCGTGGCAAGCGCCCTGCAGATCGCCCGCCTGCTGCGCGACGTCGCCGGACCCGAGGCGCTGCTGGTGCTGGCCGACGACAACGGCACCGTGCCACTGCGCACGCGCAACGCGGGCCGGGTGCGACCCGAGATGGGGCTGAACGAGAGCCAGTGGCGCACCTTTTGCCAGGGCGCCGAGGCCATCGCCACGGCGGTGCGCGACGGCACCGGCCTGCGCACCGTGTTTCACCACCACTGCGCCGGTTATGTCGAGACGCCCGCCGAGATCGAGGCGCTGATGGCCCGCACCGACCCTGCGCTGGTGGGCCTCTGCCTGGACACGGGCCACGCGACCTATGGCGGCGCCGACCCCCTGGCGCTGCTGGCGCGCTATGGCGAGCGGATCTGGCATGTGCATTGGAAGGATTGCGATCCCGCTCTGGCCGAGCAGGCCGCCGCTCAGGGCTGGGACTACCTACAGGCAGTGCAGCAGGGCGTCTTTTGCGAGCTGGGGCGCGGCGCCGTGGATTTCGCCGCGGTGCGCGATGCCCTGCTGGCCATGGGCTATGACGGGTGGATCGTGGTCGAGCAGGACGTGCTGCCCAGCATGGGCTCGCCCCGGGAGAGCGCCCGCCGCAATCGCGAGTACATCCGCGAGCTGGGGTTCTAGGAGCGGGCGCATTGCGCCACAACCGATGCCGCTCGGTTTGACTTGGCTCGCCTGCGCAGTGCGGCTATAATCCCGCCGACATGGACAAGGACATCCAGACTGCCCAACGCCCGGAAGAGGCTTCCGCGAAACCTGTTGTCGGGCTGAATGCCCACCTGCTGTCGCGTACGCTCTCTTACCGGAGCGCAGGCATCAGCCGGTACATTCAGGGCCTGATGACGCACCTGCCCTTGGCGGATGACTCGCTCACATACGTCGCCTACACAGGGAACCCCGATCTGCGCATGCACGGCTGGCAGACGCGGGTGTCCCCCTGGCGTACCGACCGTCCCTCGGCGCGCATCCTGTGGGAGCAGGTCGCCCAGCCCTGGGCCCTGCGCCAGGATCAGGTGGACCTGGTGCATGCACCCGTCTATGTGGGGCCGCTGGCCACCCGGCGCCCGCTGGTGATCACGATCCACGATCTGAGCTTTTTTCTCTACCCCGAGCTCTTTCCCCGGGGCAATCGCCTCTATCTGCAGAGCGGTACCCGTCGCTCGGCCCGGCAGGCCGCGTGCATCATCGCGGACTCGCAGAGCACCCGCCGGGACATTCAAGAGATCCTGGGCACAAGCCGCAGCCGCGTGCATGTGATCTATCCCGGGGTGGGCGCCGAGATGCACCCCATCCACGATGCCGAGCGGCTGGCGTCCCTGCGCGCCCGCTACAGCCTGCCGGAGCAGTTCATCCTGTGCGTCGCCACCCTCGAGCCTCGCAAGAATATCCTGCTACTGCTCGAGGCCATGGCGCGCTTGCGGGACGAGGCGGATCTGCCCCACCGTCTGGTGGTCGCCGGCGGCAAGGGCTGGTTCTATGAGACCCTCGAGGCCCGTGTGGAGGCGCTGGGGCTGCAGGAGCGGGTGCTCTTTCCCGGGTTCGTGCCCGATGGCGAGCTGCCAATCTGGTACAGCGCGGCCGAGCTGTTCGTCTATCCTTCACGCTATGAGGGGTTTGGCCTGCCGCCCCTCGAGGCCATGGCCTGCGGCACGCCGGTGATCGTATCGGACCAATCGTCGCTGCCCGAGGTGGTGGGGCACGCCGGCATCCAGTTGCCGCCCGAGGATCCCGCCCTGTGGGCGCAGACCATCGCCGAGGTGCTGGCGTCGCCTTCGCAACGGGACGCGATGCGTGAGGCGGGCCTGGAGCGCGTGCGCAGCTTTGGCTGGGACGCCACGGCCCGGGCGACCGCCGAACTCTACCATCAGATGCTTCATGAATAATCCTACGGCCAAAGCCTGGTCTCTTGCACAGGAGCCATGGCGCTATCTCAAGCCCATGATGGATGCGGCGCTCTTTGTGCTGGCGTTCCTGCTCGCCTACTGGGTGCGCTATGGGCTCCAGTGGTTCATCGCCGTCGAGCCAGCCTATCTGGTGCCCCTGTGGGTCTATACGCCCAGCATCGTGATACTGACGCTGACCCTATTGCTGGTGCACTGGGTCGAGGGCGCTTATCGCGTGGAGCGGGGCAGAACCCTGCTCGATGAGCTGTATATCGTCTTTCGCGCCACGCTGGTGGCCATCGCCACCGTGATCGTCATTGTCTTTTTGACCGGCCCCGCCTACTACTCGCGCCTGATCTTTGGCTATACCGGCATCGCCTCTCTGGTGTTCTTGGGGATCGCCCGAGGTGTGGAGCGCGCGGTGATCGGGGAGCCGTCGTAGTGCAGCACCCGTAGCAGCCGCTTGGGATCGATCTCCCCCTCGCCGATCAGCAAGCTGCGCAA
>SKRJ01000108.1 GCA_007118555.1 Anaerolineae bacterium
AGACCATGTTGCGGGATCCCGAGGCCCGCGCCCTCTACCTCTACCCCATCAACGCCCTGATCAACGACCAGGTCCAGGCGCTGGAGCGTCTGAACCAGCCGCTGGGCCCCCGGGCTGCGCGTTTGGGGCGGTACATCGGCGGGGTGTCAAAGGACCAGCGGCGGGCGATGCGTGCACAACAGCCGAACATTATGCTCACCAACCCCGAGATGCTGCATCTGAGCTTTATGCAGTGGCATCATCTATGGGGCACCCTGTGGCGCAATCTGGCGTATGTCGTCATTGACGAGATACACACCTACCGGGGGGTGTTTGGCTCCAATGTGGCCTATCTGCTGCAGCGTCTGCTCCGCGTCGCCCGCCACTATGGCGCCAACCCCCAGTTCATCTGCTGCTCGGCCACCATCGCCAACCCGCAGGAGCTGGCCGAACGGCTCACCTCGCGGCCCTTTGCCGTCGTATCGGAGGATGGCGCAGCCACCGGCAAAAAGCTCTTTGTGCTCTGGAATCCGCCGCTGGACCGCGAGGGCAACGGCCATGTGCGTCGCTCGTACGCTCTCGAGGCGGTAGACCTCCTGCAGCACTGCCTGCGCGCCGATCTGAGCACCATCGTCTTTGCGCGGGCCCGCAAGCTGACCGAGCAGATGGCCCGCCTGAGCCAGGAGGCCCTGGCTGCCACGGGCCACCGGCCAGAGCAGATCGCGTCCTACCGGGCGGGCTATCTGGCCCGGGAGCGGGAGGCCATCGAAGGAAAGCTCAAGTCTGGGGCCCTGCGCGGCGTCATCGCCACCAACGCGCTCGAGCTGGGCATCGACATTGGCGGGCTGGACGCGGCCATCATCGCCGGCTATCCCGGCACCATCATGTCCACCTGGCAGCAGGCGGGCCGCGCCGGACGGCGGGGCCGCGACGCGTTGGTGTTCCTCGTCGCGTCGCAGAACCCGCTGGACCAGTACTATATGGCGCACCCCGAGCAGTTTCACGCCGAGTCCAATGAAGAAGCCATCGTCGACCTGGCCAACCCGTTCATTCGCTTCAAGCACCTGCTGTGCGCGGCGCGCGAACTGCCCTGGTCAGCCCAGGAGTGTCGGGAAGCGCCCGAGGATTTGCGCGAGGCCCTGCGCCGCCTGCGATCCCTCGACATCTTGCAGGTGGACCAGCCGGCGGGCGGCGGGGCGCGCCTTGTCTATCCCGAGTCGCGCCGAGACGACATCCACATGCTGGTATCGCTGCGTTCGGCGGGGCAAGAGACCTATCGCATCCTGACCCGGGATCGCCAGGAGATCGGGACCATCGAGCCGCCCAATGTGTTCCGCGAGACCCATCCGGGCGCCATCTACCAGCAGGGCGACGGCGACTATCGGGTGGTGGCGCTGAACCGCCGGCAACGCATGGTGATCGTACGCCCCGAAGAGGCGCCCCACTATACCCGCTCCCAGAGCGGATCGAGCCTGCGCGTGGTCGAGCCGATTGCCACGCGTCCCCTGGGCGGCGAACGTAGCGGGTTGTCGGTCACCCTGGGGGCGGTCCGCGTCACCGAGACCATCCGCAGCTATCAGGAGCTGGAGATGGGCAGCAACCGGCTCGTCCGCCGGGTGAATCTGGACGAGCCCCTCTCACTGCGGCTCAACACCACGGCCCTGTGGCTCGAGGTCCCCGCCGATCTGGAGGCCGCCATGGAGGGCGCCTCGCTCCAGGAGCGGCGCGAACGCCTGGGGCAAGGCCTGCACGCCATCGAGCACCTGCTGGCGGGCCTGCTGCCGCTCCTGGTCATGTGCGACCGACGCGATGTGGATGGCTATCACGACGTCAATCACCCCGACCTGACCTGCGGGGCGGTGTTCCTCTATGACGCCTACGAGGGTGGCATCGGCCTGGTGGAGGCCGCCTACCACCGCATCGAGGAGCTGCTGGGCATGGCCTATGACACGCTGACCACCTGCCCCTGCCTGGACGGCTGCCCCTCCTGCATCCAGTCCAGCGCCTGCCGCGAGGGCAACGAGGAGATGGACAAGTGGGCGGCCATACGCCTGCTGCGCGAGATCCGCAGACGCGTCGGCACGGCATCGGGTCCACGGCCGCACAGGCAGCGCCACATGGCTGATGGATCGGCCTACTCGGAGCTGAGCTATCAGCGTGCCCTGGCCGAGATCGACAAGCTCACCCGGCGCCATCGGCTGGAGAACCACATGCGCTCTCACACCGAACAGCCGCCGGCCGAGCCAACGCAGCCTGCACCAACGCATGAGCGCCGGGACCGGCCCACACGCCCTGCGCTGGGACGAACCGAGCCTTCGCCGGCGTGCCAGTTTCGCGAAAAGGATAGGGTGAACCATAGCGTCTATGGACGCGGCATCGTGCTGGACTCGCGCCTCGTCGATGGCGTCGAGCAGGTGACCGTGCGGTTTAGCCAGCGGGGCGGTGTCGTCATGACGGTGCCCGCGGCCCACGGCCTGTTGCGCAAGCTGAGCTAGGCGGCCTCAGCCCGTACCAGTTAATACACATTACGCTCTCGTGCTGTCTTGTAGGGGCAAAGCTCGTCTTTGCCCAGGATTGCTCGGAGCGCCGTGCAACAGCCCACCATAATCATGACTCTGTCACTGCCCTGGCCAGCCCCGCCCTTGCCTTGACGGCGCCGCGCGCCCCATGTTATAGTGCCGCAAACGTCGGACGGTCTCAAGGGAGGAGCCCCATGTCGGACACCAAGTACGCCATTGGCATCGATTTCGGCACCGAGTCGGCCCGCGCCGTGTTGGTCAGCCTGCAGGATGGCGCCGAGATCGCCTCGGCCGTCTACGAGTACAGCGCCGGCGTCATCGACGAGAGGCTGCCGGGCACCGACATCCGCCTGGAGCCCGATTGGGCGCTGCAAAACCCCGAGGATTATGTCACCTCGGTGACGACCACCATCCCCCAGGTGCTGACCCAGAGCGGCGTCGCCCCGGAGGATGTGATCGGCATCGGCATCGACTTTACCGCCTGCACGATGCTGCCTACCAAGGCCGACGGCACGCCCCTCTGCGCGCTGCCCGAGTACCGCGACCGGCCCCACGCCTGGGTCAAGCTCTGGAAGCACCACGCCGCCCAGCCCGAGGCCAACCACCTGAACCAGGTGGCCGAGGAGCGCGGCGAGCCCTGGCTGGCCCGCTATGGCGGCAAGATCTCGTCCGAGTGGTTCTTTCCCAAGGCGCTGCAGATCCTGAACGAGGCGCCCGATCTCTATGACGCCGCCGACCGGTTCATCGAGGCGGCGGATTGGATCGTCTGGCAGCTCACCGGCGTCGAGACCCGCAATAGCTGTACAGCGGGCTACAAGGCGATCTGGAGCAAGGCCGATGGCTTTCCCAGCCCCGATTTCTTTGAGGCTCTGCACCCCCGCATGCGCAATATCATCCAGGAAAAGATGAGCGAGGACATCCTGCCGCTGGGCTCTCGGGCGGGCGGGCTGACCGCCGAGATGGCCGCGGCCACGGGCCTGCCCGAGGGCACAGCCGTCGCCGTCGCCAATGTGGACGCCCACGTCGCCGTGCCGGCCGCCACCGTCACGGGCCCCGGCCGCATGGTGATGATCATGGGCACCTCGATCTGCCACATGATCGTCGATGAGGAGCCCGCCATTGTGCCGGGCATGTGCGGCGTCGTCGAGGACGGCATCCTGCCGGGCTATGCCGGGTTCGAGGCGGGCCAGTCGTGCGTCGGCGACCACTTTGCCTGGTTCGTCGAGAACTGTGTCCCGGCCGAGTACGCCGCCGAGGCCGAGGAGCGGGGGCTGAACCTGCACCAGCTCCTGGAGGAAAAGGCAACGAGGCTGGCCGTGGGCGAGTCG
>SKRJ01000064.1 GCA_007118555.1 Anaerolineae bacterium
CTGCCACCTCATCGCCTGCATCGGTCCGCAGGACAAAGCGCTCTCGCACCGAGATGCGATCCATCTCCTGGTTAAAGGTCAGCGCGATCACAGCAGAAGGCGCCACCAGATTGGCGCCGGGGAGGGGCTCTACGGCCAGCACGGCAGGCGCCTCGGTGGTAAAGGACCACTCGTAGCCCTCGGGCAGGATGGCGCCGGCGGCCTCGAGGCCGGTGTCCACAGTCGCGGTGTAGGTGGTGCCCGCCATGAGCCGCTCGGAAGGCGTGAACTGGTAGATCGAGGTGTTGACCCAGGCGCCCTCGCCGGCCACGCCGGGTGACAGGGTCAGAGGCTGGGGCAGGTCCTGTTGCTCCTCAATGATGGTGAGGGGCACCACAGGCCGGTTAAAGATGACGGTAATGGTCGCGTCGGGGCTTGTGCGCTCGCTGTCGGGACGGGGAAAGACGTCGGCGACCTCGAGATAGCCCACTGTCCGAAAGCGAAAGCGGATCTCGCGGGCGAGCTCCCGCTCTGTCGCGGCGCGGGCCGTGGTGTCGACCATGACGCTGTACACGGCGTCGCGCTCCCAGCCGCCTGTGACGGGCAGGAAACGCATGGTGTCATCGGCCGGCCATTCGACGCGGCCTACCACGGCAGGAGAGATGCGCAGGGCGCGTTCCACGCTGGCGCGATCCATCGGCTGGTCAAAGACCAGCTCCAGGGCGCGGTCGAGGGCCAGCTCCTCGCCCCGGGCCGGGGTCTGATGCAACAGACGCGGCGGCAGATCGGACAGCAGCGCGTCGTCGGTGCCCGGCCTCGCCACCGGCAACGGCACCCCCGCCTCCAGCGTGGGCACGGGCGTCGGCAGGCCCTCGGCCGTATCGCAGCCAACAAGCAGGCCGAGCACAATGAGCAGACCCAATACGATTGTCAGTGTACGTTTCATGGCGCCTCACCTCAATGTGTTGGATCCCCTGATGCAGGGGGTCAAGGTGATTGGACGATCACAGCGATCTCTACAGGTTCGCCCTCGACAGGGTTGGCTCCCAGCGGATGATGAACGATGGAAAGGACGTGTTCCCCCTCCGCCAGCGGCCAGAGCAGGTGGTAGGGGGGCGTGACCCAGGTGTAAAGCAGGGCGCCGTTGGCCCAGAGGTGGAGCTCGTCGCCGACGGCACAGGCCGGGCACACCGCTGCGATACGAAGCTGCTGGTGCTCCTGCGGCAGCTCGTGGGATAGCCGGTACACGCCACGGTGATCAGGCGACGTCAGATAGGGTGCGGCGTCATCGCGTGCGCGCGCCTGGCCGTTTGCCAGAGGATCCCGTTCGCCCGTCCAACCGTGGGGCATGGGCAGACCCTGTTCCAGTGCCCACGCCAGCGCATCCGCGGGCCAATAGGTCACCGTGCGCCGGACGCGGCGCTCCTGGGGGGTGCTGGGCGTGGCAGGCTCTCCCGTGAGGGCATCCAGCACCAGGATGCGGTGCATGTCACAGGTCTCGGTGGGCGCATGCTCGGGCAGGAACAGTTCGTGGCGGCGATGGGCACAGGCCTCCGTAGGCAGGAGGCCCGAGCGTGTGCAGATCTCGACGTCCACCAGGCCCTCGGGGCGGCCCAGGGGCATCGGGGCGGTGGGATGGGCCAGCCGCATGATGGCGTTCCAGATGGGCGCGGCGCCGGTGACGCCGCTGGCGCGCTCCATGGGCGTATTGTCGGCGTTGCCCACCCAAACGCCCACCGTCCACTCGGACGTGTACCCCACGGCCCAGTTGTCGCGCCATTGGTTGGTGGTCCCTGTTTTGACGGCCGCCGGGTAGGGCAGCTCCAGCGCGCTGCCGCGCCCAAAGCCGGGGATGCGGGCGGCGGGATCGGCGAGAATATCGGTCACCATATAGGCCACGCGTGCATCCATGGTCTGCTGGGGCGCCGGGGGCTCGTGAGCGTACAGCACCCGCCCCTGGGCGTCGCGCACCTCGGCGATCAGATAGGGCCGCACGAGTTGCCCGCCGGTGGCCAAGGTGCCATACGCTCCGGTGAGTTGCAGCAGGCTCACCTCGGCGCCGCCCAGGGTGAGCGCCAGGCCATGGCGCTCGGGCTGCGAGAGGCTGGTGATGCCCACACGCTGGGCCATGTCGGGCAGGGCCGGGATCCCGATTCGGTCCTGGACGCGCACCGCGACCACATTGTAGGAGGAGCCCAGGGCCTCGCGCAGGGGCACCGGCCCGCGAAAGACCCGATCATAGTTGATGGGCACGAACGGCTCGCCCTCGGCGGTGACGAACGTGGTGCGCACATCCGAGACCACCGTGGCAGGCGACATGCCGCGCTCAAAGGCGGCGGCGTAGGTGAACGGCTTGAGGGCACTCCCCGGCTGGCGCAGCGCCAGGGCCGCGTTGACGGCGCCACTGATGCTGGCGTCGAAATAGTCGGGGCTCCCGACCATCACGCGCACGGCGCCGTCGGGCGCCAGGGCCACCACGGCGGCATTGCGTACCCGGTGCCCGGGCGCCTCGGCGCTGGGCTGATTCAGCGTATCCAGATGGCGCCGCACCTGCACCTCTGCCTCGCGCTGCAGGCCCCAGTCCAGCGTGGTGACGACCGTCAGGCCGCCCTGCGCCAGGGTTTCCTCATCGAGGATGCTGGCCAGTTGCTCGCGGACCAACAGGGAAAAGTGGGGCGCCCGGATGCCAAAGGGCTCGCCGCCATAGTACAGCGGTTCGCGCAGGGCCAGCGTGGCCCTGTCCTCGGTGATGTAGCCTGCACTTGCCATCCGCTCGAGCACGATGGTCTGGCGCGCCCTGGCCGCATCGGGGTGGGTCAAGGGGTTGTGGGCCGCGGGCGACTGGAGCAGGCCGACCAGGAGGGCCGACTCGGCCAGGTTGAGCTCGCGGGCCGGCTTGGCGAAATAGCCCCGGGCGGCGGCGTCGATGCCATAGGCCTGGTTGCCAAAGTATGAGGTGTTCAGGTAGAGCGCCAGAATCTCGTCCTTGGAGTGGGTGCGAGTCAGACGATAGGCCAGCCACACCTCGCGCACCTTGCGGCGTGCGCTCTGCTCGTAACGCTCGGCGGGCGGCATCGTCTGGCGCGCCACCTGCTGGGTGATGGTGCTGGCGCCCGAGACGATCTCGCCGTGGCGCAGATTCTGCCAGAGAGCCCGCACCATGGCCGGGAGGCTAAAGCCGGGGTTGCCGTAAAAGGTGGCGTCCTCGGTGGCGATGACGGCCTGGCGCAGGTGCAGAGGCATCTCGTCCAGGGGAATGGCGCGTTGGGCGCCGCCGTGGGGATCGATCAGTTCGTACAGGTGCTCGCCGTGCCGGTCGACGATGACGCTGGAGGGCGTCGTGTGCCCACCGGCGAGCCAGTCTCTGCCCAGAGGCGCCAACCAGTAGATGAGGCTCAGTGCCACGATGCCCCGCAGCGTCACCGAGGCGATCCAGAGGTAGAACACAATCCTCACAGAGCGCCGCGTGGCCCTGATCCGGGGGCTGGGCACAATGGGCGCAGACATCGTCGCTCCTAACGCTCGCGCTCTACGATGCCCCGGGCCAGACGCTCGAGCTCGCGGGCCGCTGAGGTGTTCAGGCGCAGGGTATGCAGGGTGGCGAGCATCGCTTGTTGGTGCGTCTCGGCCTGTTGACGCACATAGGCCTCGGAGCCCGCGGCCTCGAGCCGGGCCAGTATCTCGGCCAGCATGGGGTCGCCCGAGTTCCGGGTGCCGTACAGCTCGTGCAGGCGGGACTCGCCCCGTTGGCGCTCCCACGCCAGGGCGTGAATGACAGGCAGGGTCATCTTGCGCGTGGCCAGATCACTGGCGGCCGACTTGCCGGTGATGGCGGGGTCGCCCCAG
>SKRJ01000279.1 GCA_007118555.1 Anaerolineae bacterium
CGAGATGGTGGACGGCATCGCCGTCGTGAACGAGAACTGTACCGCCTGCGCCGCCTGCCTCGACGTGTGCCCGGTGGGGGCCCTGAGCCTGCCCGAGCGACGGCGCCGGGGCGTCGACGTCGACGACTATCGCGGCGTGTGGGTCTGGGTGGAGCAGTTCGATGGGCGCGCACACCCCATCTCGTGGGAGATGATGGGGCAGGGGCGGCGCCTGGCCGATGCGCTGGGCACAAAGCTCACGGCCTGCGTGCTGGGCGAGGCGATGACGGCTGTGGCCCACGAGGCTATCGCCTATGGCGCCGACCGGGTGCTGGTCGCCGACGATCCGGCCCTGGCGAGCTATCGCACCGAGCCCTATGCCCAGGTGCTGGTCGAGTTGGTGCGCCGCGAGCGCCCCGAGATATTCCTGTTGGGGGCCAGCTCTCGGGGGCGCGATCTCGCCGGTTCGGTGGCCACCGAGCTCTATACCGGGCTTACCGCCGATTGCACCGGCCTCGAGATTGATCCCGACACGCGGGGCCTGCTGCAGACGCGGCCTGCCTATGGCGGCAACATCATGGCCACTATCGTGACGCCCGATCACCGGCCGCAGATGGCCACCGTGCGCCATCGCGTGTTCGAGGTGCCGCCGCCCGATTACGAGCGGCCCGGCGAGATCGTGCCGGTGCCAGTGAACCTGGAGCCCGCGACGCTGGTGACCCGCATTCTCGAGTTTGTCCGGGCCGATGAGCAGGTGAACCTGGCCGACGCGCGCATCATCGTGTCGGGCGGGGCGGGCCTGGGCGGCCTGGATGGCTTTGCGCCGCTGCGCCAACTGGCCGAGCTTTTGGGCGGGGCCGTGGGCGCCTCGCGGGCGGCGGTGGATGCCGGCTGGATCCCCTATGCCCACCAGGTGGGGCAGACCGGCCGCACCGTGCGCCCCGATCTGTACATTGCCTGCGGCATCTCGGGCGCCATTCAGCACCGCGCTGGCATGTCCACCGCCCGCGTGATCGTGGCCATCAACACCGATCCCCACGCCCCCATCTTTGACATCGCCCATTATGGCATCGTCGGCGACTGTCTGCAGGTGGTGCCGTTACTGACCGAGCGGCTCTCGGTCGCATTACAACGTCCGCTGGTGAACCAGCCTAGCAAGAGCATCTGATATGACCAGGGAAGAGACAGCGCTTCTGAAGCGAGAGGCAGTAGAGGCGCTGCGGGACGTGCGCTATTATCGCACGCACGAGCTGCGCGTGACGACCGAGGAAGAGGCGCGACGATTCGTGGACGACGTCGGATTCTGCTTTCTCTTTGGCGAAAAGGGCGTCGAGATACCGACGCTGTGGGCCGCGGTGGCGGGCAGCCGCCGGGAAAAGCCCGGCACCAACCGCGATCCCGATATTGGCCGGGTGTGGCAGTGGAAGGACACGCTGCCCACCAAGGGCGAGATCTATTACGGCAAGCTGTTGCGCAACAAGCCCACGCTGGTGTCGCTGGAGTTGCTGCCCGTGTTCTATGCGCTCTCGCCCAACTATGGCGACCCGCTGGACTATCTCGAGGATTACGAGGCGGGGCTCCTCTCGGTCGAAGCCAAGAACATCTATGAGGCGCTCCTGTCCGAGGGCGCCCTGGCCACCAGTCGATTGCGGCAGGTGGCGGGGCTCTCGGGCGGGGGGCGGGTGGCCCGCCTGTTCGACCGGGCCATCACCGAGTTGCAGACCCAGTTGCGCATCGCCAAGGTGGGCATCTCGGATGCCAACCGCTGGGGCTATGCCTATGTGTACGACCTGTTCTGGCGCCAGTTCCCCGACGTGCCCGAGGCGGCCCGCGCCATCAGCACCGATCAGGCGATGCACACCTTGCTCCTGCGCTATCTGCACAATGTGGTAATCCAGAGCGAGGCGGCGAGCCGCCGGTTGTTCCGTTGGGACGACTGGGAGTGGGAGCGCCTCATGGAGCGGTTGACCGAGCGGGGCCTGTTGCGGCGTGATCGGCGGCTGGAGGGTGGGCGCGGCGTGCACCTGAGCCTGGCCGATGACGAGGCTCTGCCCGGGTGATGCTCGTGGCCGTGGCCCTTGGGTCCGGCTATCGCATGACATAATCGACTGGCGGCGTATCGATCCCGATCTCCGAGGGGAGGAGCACATGACAGCCAACACACGTCCTTTGGCCGGCCGTATCGCCTTTATCACCGGATCGTCGCGCGGCATTGGGCGCGAGATCGCCTGTCACCTGGCCGAACTGGGCGCCCACGTGGTCGTGCAGGGCACCAGCTTTTACTCGACCCGCGCCTTTGACGAGGCCGACAGCCTGTACGCCGTGGCGGAAGAGATCACCGACATGCACGGCGTCGACGTGCTGCCCGTGGCGGGCGACCTTACCGACGCCGACGAGGTAGAACGCATCGTCGCCGAGATCCGCGAGCGGTTCGGGCGCATCGATATCCTCGTCAACTGCGCCGGTGGCGACGTCGGCGCTCGGGGCACTACGGCGCCCGAGGCGGGCAAGCCCGAGGGCAACGACGCCGTGAACATCTCCCTTACCGATCTCAAGGTGGTGCTGGATCGCAACCTGATGACCTGCATCCTGATGTGCCGCCAGGTGGCGCCCGAGATGATGGCCCGCCAGGAGGGCTGGATCGTCAATATCGGCAGCATCGCCGGCATGATGGGGTTGCCGACCACGGCCATCTATGCCACGGCCAAGGCCGCCGTGCACGAGTATACCCGGTGCCTGGCCGCCCAGCTTCGGCCCTATAACGTGCACGTGAACGCCATCGCGCCGGGCGACACGGTCACACGGCGGTTCTGCGCCAGCCGGCCCATCGATGAGGAGATGATGGTCGAGGGCGGGACGCTGGAGCGCTACGGCTGGCCCATCGAGGTGGCGCGGGCGGTGGCGTTCCTGGCGGGCGAGGGCGGCTCGTACATCACCGGCCAGGTGTTGCGCGTCGATGGCGGCAAGCAGATCTTTGCCGGCTAGTGCTACTCTAGCGCCTTGAGGGCGTATAGAGTGTAGAGTCGGGCCACTAGAGGGGGCGCGTCATGTCAGACATGCTGGGATCGTTTCGCAAGAGGGCCGAGGATCTGCTGGCCTCGATCAACAGTGCCGGCGGGCTGCGGGCCACAGTGGACGGGCTGCGTCGCCAGATGGCCGAGGCCGACCGGCGGCGGGCCATGGGCCAGGTGCGTTCGCAGCTCAAGCAGCTCGACACACAGATCAAGGAAATGAACCTGGCGGTCGGCGTGCAGGCGGTGGGCCTGCACAAGTCCGGGCTGCTGAAATCGCCCGAGCTTACGCCCCTCTGCCAGCATGTGGTCGAGCTGGAGGCCGTCGTGGAGCAACTGCGCGAAGAGCTCCGCCGTCTGGAGGCGCTGGCCAAGCAGGAAGACGAGCCTGAGGAGCGCACCTGCCAGCAGTGTGGCCACAGCCTGCCCGGCGAAGCGACCTTTTGCCCCTATTGTGGCGCCGCAGCGCCTGCTCCGACCATCGAGGAGACGCCGCTGCGCTACTGCGCCCAGTGTGGCGCCGAGCTGCGCGAGGGCAGCCGCTTTTGTGTGCGTTGTGGCGCTGTCGTCACCGGTCACTAGAGCCTGATTGAGGTAGCATCAGAGGCCGGCGAAAACCGGCCTCTTTTTCTATGCGTGCAGGCAAACGGCGCAGGGACTCAGGCGTCCCAGGCGCGCTGGATCTTGGCGGCGGCGCTGACGATATCGTCCAGATCCTGCCGCTCGGTCAGGAGCAGCGTCTGATAGAGCCACATGCCGCGCTTGCATACATCCTCGCACACGGGGCACGCGTCCACATCCTCGGCGGGCAGGCCCAGGCGCTCGC
>SKRJ01000237.1 GCA_007118555.1 Anaerolineae bacterium
CCGCCGTCGAGATGGCCGATTGGATCCACCTGGAGACGCCCTTTGACTGCCGCACTAAACAGATCACGGTGCAGCAGGGGGCCAACCGCCAGACCTATATCTTTGCGTGCTGCAATTTCGCCCTGGAGCGCTGGGATCTGGCCGAGCCGCTGGCCCTGACGCCCGACGGCCAGCGTTTCCACGTCTACTCGGTGGTCGAGGGCCACGTGACGCTCTCCTACGGCGATCAGACCGAGCGCCTCGTGGCGGGCAACTCGTTCCTGGTGCCGGCCGAGATGGCGCCGCTGCGCATCGTCCCCGAGGGCGAGGCCAGCGTGCTGTGCGCCTATGTCCCCGACCTGGTGGCCAACGTCATCGAGCCGCTGCGCGCCCGGGGCGTCCCCGATGCGGACATCGAGGGGCTGGGCGGCGTGACGCGGCTGAACCACCTGACGCCGCTGCTGGCCGAATAGGTCGTTGGCAGGCTCCAAGCGCCCCGGGTGCGTTCGGGCATACGCGAGGAGGAGTTCGATGCTCACAGAACGCCGATCCGAGGGCAAAGATGTACTCTTTGTGGTGCGGGACCTGCCGGAGCGCTATCACGCCGCCGCCAGCCTCCTGAATTTCGAGCCGGTATCCGGCGGTCTGGCGCGCCGCTTTCCCGCCAATAGTCTGTACATCGACAGGGCCTGGGCCAACTTTGGCCGGGTGCTGGACGAGTATCTCCAGACAGAGGCGGGCGAGAGGCCCAATGCATGGGATGCTGGCCTGGAGGCGTTCCTGCAGGCCATCCAGGGGCAGGACGTGAACTGGTTCCTGGTGGGGAGCGCCAGTCTGGCCGTGCGCGGCCTGCCCGTAACCCCCGGCGACATCGATCTGGCCACGGACGCCGCCGGGGCCCGTCGCCTGGGCGAGCTGCTGGCCGACAGTCTGGTCGAGCCGGTGATCCCGGTCACGGGCTGGATCTGTGACTGGTGGGGGCGCGCCTACCTCGGGGCACGGGTCGAGTGGGTGGGCGAGGTACACGCGACCGTGGACGAGCCCGAGGCCACCGACTTTGGCCCTGTGGCCCAGGCGCGCGCCGAGACCGTCACGTGGCGCGGCCATCCGGTGCGCGTGCCGCCCCTGGACCTTATGCTGGCCGTGTCCGAGCGCCGCGGCCGGGCCGAGACCGCCGCCGCGATCCGCCGGGCCCTGGCGCAGGACGAGCCCTAGACGCAGCAAGGGGCAGTCTACCAAGAAGCAAAACACGGCGCCGCCTGTGCTTGCAGGCAGCGCCGCGTCGGTTGTACGGGCCTATTCGGCGGTGGCGACGTAGCCGGCCAGCGAGCGCACCATCATATAAACGGCGGTAGCGCCGGGGTCCTGCACGCCCTGGGTGCGCTCCGAGAACCAGCTCGAGCGCCCCGTCTTGGATTTCATCTCGACGGTGGCCTGCACTCCCTTGAGGGCGGCCTCCTCGGCCCGCTCCAGAGCGACGACCAGAAGGACGCCCTCGTCCGCGGCCTGCTGCAGGGCTTCGGCAGTGGGACCCAGGGCATCCAGCATCGTCTTGTCGCCCAGCTCGGCCTTGCCGCGCTCCTTGACGCCCTCAAAGGCCGCTGTCGCCATCTGCGCCAGCTCGGCGGTGCCGATGGACTCGACGCCGCGCAGCTCGCGGGCGGCGCGCATGGTCATGGTGGCGAACAGGGCGCCAAAGGTAGAGGCGGCTTTGCGGTTGAATGCCATGCCACCGCGCATCAGGATGGTGGACATGTCCTGGTCGGCCAGCTCGTCCAGCGCCTCCTCGAGTGCACCAAAGCCGATGGTGATGGTGATGCCCAGATCACCGTCGCCGATGGCGGCATCCAGCTCCCGCAGCGTCTCGGCCTGCTCCGTCAGGTCGTCGCCCATTTTGCGAAGGGCGGCCACCAGGTCATCGCGGGTCAATGTCTCTTTCATGGCGCCTCGCTAGCTCTGCTCGAAAAAGGGCGATTTGGCGGGGGCGTCGATGAGGCGGGTCAGCTCCTCATCCAGGCGCAACAGGGTCAGGCTGGCACCCGCCATCTCCAGCGAGGTGGCATACTCGCCGATGTAGGAGCGATAGACAAAGATGCCCTCGCCCTCCAGGATCTGGCGCACGCGACGATAGAGGACATAGAGCTCCTCAGGTGGGGTGGCGCCCAGGCCGTTGATCAGCATGGCCACCTGATCGTCCCGCTTGAACGGCAGGTCATCCACCACGGCGCGGGTGAGGCGCTCGGCGATCTGGTCCGCCGATTCCAGCTTGCCGCGATGGACCCCCGCCTCGCCGTGGATCCCCATGCCGATCTCCATCTCGTCGTCGCCGATGGTAAAGGTGGGCACGCCTGCCGCGGGCACCGTGCAGGGGGCCAGGGCCACGCCCATGGAGCAGGTCTGGGCGACGGCCCGCCGGGTCACGGCGACCACCTCGTCCAGGGTGGCGCCCTCGGCCGCGCTTGCGCCGGCGACCTTGTAGGCGAACACGAGCCCGGCCACGCCGCGCCGCCGCTTCCACTGCTCGCGGGGGGCCGAGGCGACGTCATCGGAGACCAGCACCGTCTCGACGCGAATGTCCTCCATGTCGGCCATCTCGGCAGCCATGTCAAAGTTCATCGTGTCGCCGGAATAGTTGCCGTACAGGTAGAGGCAGCCGACGCCGCCGTGGGTCGCCAGGGTGGCCTCGTACATGGTCTCGGCGCTGGGCGAGGAAAAGACGTTGCCCACCGAGCAGCCGTCGGCCAGCCCCTGCCCCACATAGCCAAGAAAGACGGGCAGGTGGCCCGACCCGCCGCCGGTGAGGATGGCGACCTTGCCCTCCACGGGCGCGTCGGCCCGAATGATGGCGCGGGGATCGCTGGTGACCTTGAGCTGGTCCGGATGGGCGAGCAGGATGCCCTCGAGCATCTCGTCTACGAACGCCATGGGCTCGTTGATGATCTTTTTCATGGGATGGTCCCTCCGCTGTGTTGGCCTGTGCGCGATTGCCAGTGGCAAAAAGATAGCACGTGCGGGCCGGGCATGTCAACAGGGAGAGAGGGTAGAGCAGGGCGACGTCATCGTCGAGATCATGACAGATCGTTGGAGAACAACTTGCAGACATCCTGGGCAAAGACGAGCTTTGCCCCTACTTTGCATTCTGGCACATTTTTGTGAGAGGAAAAGAGTCTTTCCGAGCGCCGCGTTGTCTGTTAGGCCGAGTTGTCTCCGTCGCAGGCAGCGGAAGGCCCCAGGCGTCTTATCTATCCCGGGCCCATCCGCATCGCACAGAACCTACGCCCTGGCGGCCGCCAGCGCCTGCTCCAGATCCTCCAGCAGATCGTCGGCATCCTCGATGCCCACCGAGAGGCGGATCAGGCCATCGGTGATGCCCCGGGCCAGGCGCTCCTCGCGGGGGATCGAGCCGTGGGTCATCTCGGGCGGGTAGCAGCAGAGCGACTCGACCCCGCCCAGGCTCTCGGCCAGCGAGAACACCCGCACGGCCTTGCCAAAGGCGTTGGCCTCCGCGCGACCCCCCGGCAGCTCGAACGACACCATGCCGCCAAAGCCCTGCATCTGGCGCTGAGCCAGCTCATGTTGGGGATGGTCCTCCAGGCCGGGATAGTACACCTGGCCCACATGCGGGTGCCCCACCAAATAGTCGGCCACGCGTCGGCCGTTCGCCTCGTGGGCCTGCATGCGCACGGCCAGGGTCTTGAGGCCGCGCAGCACCAGCCAGGCATCGAACGGGCCGGGAACGCCGCCGGCGGCGTTCTGGTAGAACGCCAGGGCCTGATGGAGCTCGGGGTTCGACGTGACAGTGGCGCCGCCCACCAC
>SKRJ01000120.1 GCA_007118555.1 Anaerolineae bacterium
CTCGCGCTCCAACGCCTCGTTGATGCAGGCCAATACGTCGTCGCCCCTCTCCAGGACCAATAGCAGGGTGCGGGTCTCTTGATCGGCCGGAATCACTTGCATGTTCGTTCTCCTTGTAGCGTTCGATCCATGATCTGGCTATGCGTCAAGATCAGCATAGTAGGCCTCGACGGCCTCAATGTCCACCGTGTCGTCCATGGGGATATCCAACCGCTCATAGAGGCTGCGACGCCCGCGCATGTCGGCCAAGAGGATGGCCCTGGCGTGGGTGGCGACCTCCTCGGCAATGTCCTGCGGCACGACGATCACGCCGTCGTCGTCGCAGCCCACAACGTCGCCGGGGTCCACCCGCACGCCGCCGCAGCCCACGGGGACGTTGGCCTCGATCTCCATGATCCGCCCGGGGATGATGGTGCGGCCCCGGCCCTTGGAGCAGATCGGCGTCTTTTGCAGGGCCAGCTCATAGGTGTCACGGCACTGCCCGTCGGTGACGATGCCCACGGCGCCAGCGGTGATCAGGCCCAGGGCATTGTTCGAGCCCCAGTAGCCCGTCTCGCGGGCGCCGCCGGTATCGGTGACCACGACGCAGCCGGGGGTGATCTTTTCACGCAGGTTGGTGGGGTTCGGGTATCGGGCATACCAGCGAGCGTGGTCGGCGACAATGTCCTCGGTCGTGTCGAGCTTCCACATGGGGCGGTTGGACGGCACGCAGCGGAGCGTCACCGCCGGCCCCCAGAAACGCATGCCCAGCCAGAGGGGGCGAACCTCGGGATCCATCAGGCCAATGTCGAAATAGCCGATGCCGTCCATAGCGTCGGCCACGTCCACGACGCGCAGGTACTTGAACAGGTCTACCAGATTCATCGTGATCCTCCAGCGATGGTTGGGCCGGTTGCTCCTGATCCCCGGGCGACCGGCCATGCTCGTGCAGCCGGGGACATTGTAGCACATGGGCGCCAACTCTCAAGCGCTGGCGCTCGGACCCGCGATGCGTTACGATAGGGCATGCTCTTTACGCCCAGCACACAGGAGGCGCCATGGGGTCCTTTGCGGCACGATCCGATCTGGCTGTCCATCGCGATGTCGCCTATCACACCGATCCGCACCCGCGCCAGCGGCTCGACCTGTACCTGCCACGGGGCGAGGGGCCGTGGCCGTTGATCATCTGGGTGCACGGCGGGGCCTTTCGCATGGGGAGCAAGGAGGACGGCGCGCCCACCGAGTACCTGGAGCGGGGCTATGCCGTCGCGTCGCTCAACTATCGCCTCAGCCAGCACGCGACCTGGCCCGCCCAGATCGTGGACTGCAAGGCCGCGGTGCGTTGGCTCCGCGCCCATGCCGACGACTATGGGCTGGACCCGCACCGCTTTGCCGCGTGGGGTCCCTCTGCGGGGGGACACCTGGTCGCGATGCTGGGCGTCACCGGGCACCTGCCCACGTTCGATCGGGGCCAACACCTGGACCACTCTAGCCATGTGAGCGCCGTGGTCGACTATTATGGGCCCACCGATTTTCTGCAGATGGACGCCCACCGCCCGCCCGATGGTATGGTGCATGACGCGCCGGATTCGCCCGAGTCCGAGCTGGTCGGCGGCCCCATTCAGGAGCATCCCGAGCGGGTGGCCAGCGCCAACCCGGTGACCTATATGAGCGCCAACGCGCCGCCGTTCCTCATTGTGCACGGCGAGCTCGATCCCCTGGTGCCGCACCACCAGAGCGTCCTCCTGGCCGAGGCCCTGCGGGCAGCGGGCGTCCGCGTCGAGCTATATACCGTGGCAGGCGCGGGCCACGGCGGGTTCACCGATCCTCGGGTGGACGAGCTGACCGAGGCGTTCCTGGCGCGCGCCATCGGGCCGCACGGAGGGGGCGCATAGCGGCGGATCGCCCGAGGTGGTAGGGCACGCTCTGGCACAGGTGCGCGCTCTCTGGTAGAATCGTTGCAGGAAACGTCTGGAACCGTGATTCCGATAGGAGCGATACCGATGAAAGTAGCAGTCATTGGCGGCGGCTCGACCTATACCCCCGAGCTGGTGAGCGGGTTTATCGCCGAGGCCCAGACCCTGGGCTTGCGCGAGGTCTGGCTGATGGACATTGACCGGGAGCGGCTCGATATCGTCGGCGGCTTTGCCTGGCGCATGGTCGAGGCCGCCGGGCGCCCCTTTGCGCTCAATCTGACCACCGAGCGCGAGGCGGCCCTACAGGATGCCAGCTATGTGGAGACCCAGATCCGGGTGGGGGGCATGCGCGCCCGCCTGGCGGACGAGGAGCTGGGCATGCGCTGGGATCTGGTCGGCCAGGAGACCACGGGCGTAGGCGGCATGGCCAAGGCCCTGCGCACCGTGCCGGTGATTCTGGAGGTGGCGCGGGACATGGAGCGGCTCTGTCCCGATGCGTGGCTCATCAACTTTGCCAACCCCAGCGG
Organism: Anaerolineae bacterium; assembly: GCA_007118555.1. Classification (GTDB taxonomy): domain Bacteria; phylum Chloroflexota; class Anaerolineae; order UBA1429; family UBA1429; genus UBA1429. The sequence continues at coordinate 2,423 of SKRJ01000120.1, forward strand.
GCTGGTCACCGAGGCGCTGCAGCGCTATGTGCCCGGCGTTCGCTCGGTGGGCCTGTGCAACAGCCCCATCGGCTACCAGATGCGCATCGCCAAGGAGTTTGATGTCGACGCGCGGCAGGTGGACCTGGACTATCTGGGGCTCAACCACCTGGCGTGGGTGCGGGGCGCCCACATCGACGGCCGCGACGTGTGGCCCGTCGTGTTTGCCGAGTTCTTGGACCGTCTCGACGTAGAGGGCGCGCCCTTTTGCCCGCCCTACCTGGCCCGGGCCCTGGGCGACATACCCTCGTACTATTTGCGGTACTATTACCGGACCGCCGACGTGATCAACGACCAGCGCACGGGGACGCCCCGGGCACGCCAGGTGATCGAGATCGAGCGGCAGACGCTGGAACGCTATGCGGACCCGGATCTCGACACGCTGCCGCCCGAGTTGATGGAGCGCGGCGGCGCCTACTATTCCACAGCGGCCGTGCAGCTCATGCTGGCCCTGCAGCGGCGCGAGAGCGAGATCCACATCGTCAACACCCGGGTGGGGGACGCCGTCAAGGGCTGGCCCAGCGACTGGGTGGGCGAGCTGCCCTGCCGCGTGAGCCGCGCGGGCGTGCATCCGCTGCCCATCGAGCCGCTGCCTACGATGTCCGATGCGCTGGTGCGCGTCGTCAAGGCCTACGAGCTGTTGACCGCCGAGGCCGCGGTGACGGGCAGCCAGGAGGCGGCGCTGCAGGCTCTGGCCCTGCATCCGCTGGGCCCCGGCGCCGGGCGGGCACCCGCCGTGCTCGACGATATGCTGCGTACCCACGCCTCGTTTCTGGAATACATGACGGAGTAGGCTTGATGACATCGAATGCATTGTACCTGGGCATGGATGCCGGCGCGACCAAGACCCACGCACTGATCGCCGATGGGGCGGGGCGCGTGCGCGGGGCAGGGATTGCGGGCCCCGGCAACTGGGAGGGCGTAGGCCTGGATGGCGCCTTGGCAGCCTATCGCGATGCCCTGGGCCAGGCCCTGGCCGAGGCAGGTGTGAGCGTCGAGCAGCTTTCGGGCGGCGGTTTTGGCCTGGCCGGGTTCGACTGGCCCAGTGACACGGAGCGCCTCGCCCCGCTGCTGGAGCAACTGGGCGTGCCGGAGCCCCGGGTGCTTGTGAACGACACCGCGGTGGCGCTGCGGGCAGGCACCGAGGACGGCGTGGGGGTCGTGATCATCGCCGGGACGGGCACGACGGTCGCGGGCTGCAACGCCGAGGGCCAGCGCTGGCGCACCTTTGGCGAGGGCGTCGAGATGGGCGACATCGGCGGCGCGGCGGACATTGCGCGGCTGGGGCTACGCGCCGTGGCGCGCGCCTATACCGGTGC
>SKRJ01000180.1 GCA_007118555.1 Anaerolineae bacterium
CCGGCGAGACCCGGCTGGCCGAGCTGCGGGTTTCCGTCGACGCCAACGCACCCGCACAGGACACCATCGAGGCCACCGTCGACTTTTTCTTCGAAGGGGTGAGCTTTCAGCGGCGGGCCCTGACCTGGGTGGGCACGGAACGGAGCTACTGGATGCCCATCGTTTGGCGGTAGGCAGGTTGCCCGGAGGAAAGCAAACGACCTCGCCCGGCAGGCGGCGAGGTCGCTCCACGAAGTGGAGATGGCGGGAATCGAACCCGCGTCCAAAGAGTTCGACCAGAAGCATCTACAAGCATAGTCGTTCCAAAAGTTCTCGCAGGCGTGTCCTCGAACGACAGATTTCATCGCCTACCAGCCGATGGATCTTGGGCCAACGGTATCGGCGTCGCGTTGGCCGCATCCCAATTTAGTCGACGCCTGTTTCCTCGCTCTTGGGAAAAGCAGAGGAGCAGACGTGACCGACTCTGTCGGTCAGTGGCAATGCTCAGTCGCTATTACGCGGCGAGAGCAAATGCCGGAGTTGTGCTTGTGTTGGCACTTGTTGTTGTTGCCCCCGTTTTACGAGATTGAGGCATCTCGGCTTGCAGCCGCTGACCAGCCCTCCCTGTCGAGACCTTTCATCCCCATTCACGGTAATAGTATAACATGCCGGCCAGTAAACGGCAAACCACATGGGCATGGATCGGCCCACGTCATTGCCGCCGTGGGTGCGTCTCGCTATAATGGGCTCGTTGTTCGGATTTGTGGGCGATGGCAGGCAACAGGGGAGGTGGCCCGGTGGCGCAAGCGGATGTGGGAATCATTGGCGGAAGCGGTTTGTACGAGATGGAGGGGCTGACGGATGTCGTCGTGCATCGCGCCGAGACGCCCTTTGGGGCGCCCAGCGGCGATATCGTGATCGGGACGCTGGCGGGCGTGCGTACGGCGTTTCTGCCCCGCCACGGTCCGGGCCACCGGATCAGCCCCAGCGAGCTGCCTACGCAGGCCAACATCTGGGCCCTCAAGATGCTGGGCGTGCGACATATTCTGTCGGTCAGCGCGGTGGGCAGCCTGCGGGAGGAGATGGCCCCCCGGCATGTGGTGATCCCCGACCAGCTCATCGACCGCACCCGCGGGCGGCGCCCGTCGACCTTTTTCGACCGGGGCATCGTGGCCCACGTGGCCTTTGCCGAGCCGTTCTGCCCGACGCTGCGCTCGATCGTGGGAGAAGCCGCCCAGGCGGAACTGGGCGCGGGCGAGGTGCACGATAGCGGCACGCTGGTGGTGATGGAGGGGCCCCAGTTCTCGACCCGGGCCGAGTCGCACATGCACCGGCAACTGGGCGCCCACCTGATCGGCATGACGGCCCTGCCCGAGGCCAAGCTGGCTCGCGAGGCCGAGATCTGCTATTGCACCCTGGCCATGGTCACCGACTATGACACCTGGCACGATTCCCACGACTCGGTGACCGTCGAGATGGTGGTGGGGAACCTGCTGGCCAACGCCGCCCATGGGCAGGCGATCGTGGCCGCCGCGCTGCCGCGCATCATGGCCCACGATGCCGACTGCGAGTGCGGCGACGCCCTGGCCACCGCCATCATCACCCAGCGTGAGGCGATCCCACCCGAGCGGCTGGAGGCCCTCTGGCCCCTCATCGGCAGGTATTTCGACGCATAGGGCTCGTAGGTTGCATGGCAAGACCTCGCCGGGACATGGATTCTCCATGTGCGGCGAGGTCTCTGTATTCTTTCGACGGGGCAGGGCGAGCCGCTAGCGCAGCCTTTCCTTGATGGCGCGCTCGACCTCGCGGTCGCTGTCGCGCTCGCGCAGGGTGCGGCGCTTGTCATAGGTGTGCTTGCCCTTGGCAAGGCCGATCTCGACCTTGGCGCGGTTATTCTTGAGGTAGAGGCGCGTGGGCACGCAGGTATAGCCGCGCTGCTCGACCTGGGCCCGCAGGCGCTGGATCTCGCGCTTGTGCAAGAGCAGCTTGCGTTCGCGCCGGGGCTCGTGGTCCTGGTAGCTGGCCTCGTGATAGCCCGCGATGTGGGCGCCGATCATCCAGGCCTCGCCGTCACGAAACATGACATAACTATCGCGCAGGTTGACGCTGCCGGCCCGTATGGACTTTATTTCGGAGCCCTGCAGCACCAGCCCGGCCTCCAGCGTCTCCTCGATGGAATAGTCGTGGAACGCCTTGCGGTTGCGGGTGATGGTGCGGTTGGCGCCATCCTGTGGGCTGTTCTTTTGCTTTCTTGGCGGCATCGTCTCTCCTAGGGCTGCAGGTCCAGCAGATACTCGAGAGCGCGCTCCAGCTGCTCATCCCGGCCCTCGGCCACCTCTTCCGGCGTCATCGAAACGACGATCTCGGGCTCCAAGCCATCCTGATTGAGGATGCGCCCGCCCGGCAGGATCCACTTGGCGATGGTGACGCGCAGCGTGGAGCCATCGAGCAGCGCGTGGGTCTGCTGCACCGAGCCTTTGCCAAAGGTGGATTCGCCCACCAGGATGCCACGCTCGTGATCCTGAATGGCGCCCGCCACAATCTCCGAGGCGCTGGCGCTGCCTCCGTTCACCAAGACCACCAGCGGGATGTTCTGTGCGACGCCCGTGCGGGTCACACGCAGCTCTACGTCACGCTCGCCACGCTGGGTCTCTGTCACGACCAGGGCGCCGCGGGGAAGAAACTCGCCCGCAATGTCCACTGACATCTGCAGATAGCCGCCCGGGTTGTTGCGCAAGTCAAAGATGAGGCCGTTGGGTTCCTCGGCCAACAACTCGCGCAGATCCGAACGCACCTGTCGCGCCGACTGCGCGTTGAACTCGGACAGGCTCAGGTAGGCGATATCTCCCTCGAGCATGCGCGTTTCGGTAATCTGCAACTCGATACGGTCGCGGGTCACCTTCACGATAAAGGGCTCCTCGATATTGGCCCGCCGCACCAGGAGCTCCACCGTGCTGCCACGCGGTCCGCGGATGAGGGTGATGGCCTCCATGATGTCCATACCCTCGAGAGAGGTCCCGTCGGCCTCGAGGATCTCGTCGCCGGCCTGGATCCCGGCTCGTTCCGCCGGGCTGTTGGGCAGAGGCCTTACGACGGTGAGCACGCCTTCTTGCATCTCGACGGTGGCTCCGATGCCCTCAAAGGCGCCCTCCATGTCCTCCTGCATGATGGCAGCGCGGACTGGCTCCACAAAGACAGTGTGGGGATCGCCCACGGCGCCGACAAAGCCTGCCGCTGCGCCATGCAGCATCTCCTGGGGGTCTAGCTCGCCGGGTAGAATGTACTCGGCCTGCAGGATGTCCCAGATCTGCTCCAACAGCACGAGTTGCTCTGTGAGATCCAGCTCCTCTATCTCGTTGGCGTTGGCCCCGAGCTGTGCCGTCGGGGCGGGACCCCGAAATTCGACGCCGAGCATCCACATGGCGGCCGCGCCACTACCAAAGCCGACCAGCAGTAGGAAACCGGCCAACGCCACTAGCGCTATGACACGCAAAAAGCGGGAAAACCCGCCGGTGTGCTGTTGACTGTTCATAGGTATCGAGTCTTTCTTTTGGGTGTGTGTTTACTCTGCTCAGTATAGCACAGTGGGATGTCGATCCCAACTTGGATGGACACGTTACCTGCTATGCGAGTAGCGCCGCGATGCAAAACGAGGGCAGCATATCGCCCGCATGGCGCATGCTGCCCTCGCGAAGGGAACGGACTAGCGTCGCTTGTCCAGCTCGGCGCGCAGCAGCTCGGTCACAATCTGGACGTTGGCCTGTCCGCGGGTGGCGCGCATGACCTGTCCGATCAAAA
>SKRJ01000187.1 GCA_007118555.1 Anaerolineae bacterium
TCCCAGAACAAGGCTTTTGTCATCGAGGTGATGGGCCAGCGCTCTGGCTATCTGACGCTGATGGCCGGCATCGCCGGAGGGGCTGAGGTCACCTGCATTGCTGAGGCGCCCTTTGATCTGGAGGGCGTGGCGCAAGAGGTGGCCGCGGCGTATCGGCGCGACAAGGGGCACTGCCTCGTCGTGGTGGCAGAAGGCGCCGAGCCCGACGCCCATGCCATACTGGACTATTTGACGGAGCATCAGGACGAGACGGGGTTCGAAGCGAATCTGACCATGCTGAGCCAGTTGCAGCGGGGCGGCACGCCCACCGCCAACGACCGCTTTTTGGCCACCCGCCTGGGGGCCGCCGCGATCCAGGCTCTGGCCGACGGCCAGCATGGCATCATGGTAGGCGTACGTGAGAACCGCCTCGTCTACCGCTCGCTGGCCGACGTGATTGCCCGCGAGCGCGAGATCGATCCATCCTACCTGGAGTTGGCCACAACCCTGGCCCGCTAACGATTGCGGGGCGCCGCTTTCCATGGAAAGCGGCGCCCCGCGCATGCCTGGATGCAGCGCGATCTACTTGCGCTTGGCCTGGGCCGCCACCGCAGCGGCAGCCTCTTCCGCAGCTTCCGGATCGCCCAGATAATAGCTATCCAGCGGCTTGAGATCCTCGTCCAGCTCATAGACCAGCGGGATGCCGGTGGGAATGTTGAGCTGGGGGATCTCTTCTTCCGAGATCTTGTCCAGGTACATGACCAGGGCCCGCAGGCTGTTGCCATGAGCCGCGATCAGCACTCGCTTGCCGGCGCGCACATCGGGGGCGATGGTGTTGTGCCAGTAGGGCAGCATGCGGTCTACGGTCTGCTTGAGCGCCTCGTGGCGAGGCATCTCCTCGGACGATAGCTCGGCATAGCGCCGATCATGGGCCTGCGAAAAGGGATGGTCGTCGTCCATGGGGGGCGGCGGGATGTCATAGCTGCGCCGCCAGATGTGGACCTGCTCGTCGCCGTGTTGCTCGGCCGTCTCGGCCTTGTCCAGCCCCTGCAGGGCGCCATAGTGGCGTTCATTAAGCCTCCAATGGCGCACCACGGGGAGCCACATCAGGTCCATCTCATCCTGGATGATCCAGAGCGTGCGGATGGCGCGCTTGAGCACCGATGTATAGGCGATATCAAAGGTATAGCCGTCCTCGCGGAGGAGCTGGCCCCCTTTGAGAGCTTCCTCACGGCCCGTCTCGGTCAGATCCACGTCCACCCAGCCGGTGAAACGGTTCTCTTTGTTCCAGGTGCTCTGTCCATGTCGCACCAGTACAAGTTTATGCATAGTAATACTCCTATCCGATCGATTCCGCGTCCTATCTTCATTCTTACCCAGAAGCCGTCTGCGGTCAAATGATTCCGACCGAGGCGTCGCCCATGTGCGCGATGGGTTTACAAAAGCTGCCATTCTGACCATAATGAGCCCCGACAGACACGCATAGTATTCCCGCAGGAGGCAGACATGACGACTTTGGGCGTAATCGTAGGAAACCGGGGGTTCTTTCCCTCACATCTGGCCAAGACGGGCCGCGAGACGATTCTGCGCGTGCTGGAGGAGGAGGGCTTTCAGGCGATCTGCCTCACCCCAGAGGACACCGAATATGGCGCCGTCGAGACCTATGAGGACTCGAAAAAGTGCGCCGAGCTGTTCAAGGCCCACGCCGAGGAGATCGACGGCATCCTGGTGACGCTGCCCAACTTTGGCGAAGAGCGCGGCATCGCCGATGCCATCAAGCTCTCCGGGCTGGACGTGCCGGTCCTCATACAGGCCACGCCGGATGACGCCGGTCAGATGGACATTTCCCAGCGGCGCGACAGCTTTTGCGGCAAGATGTCGGCCAGCAACAACCTGACCCAGTACGGCATCAAGTACAGTTTGACCACCCTGCACACGGTGGAGCCCGAGTCCGAGAGCTTTCGCAAGGACCTGCGCACCTTTGGCGGCGTGTGCCGCGTCGTGAACGGGCTGCGCACGGCGCGCTTTGGCCAGATGGGCGCCCGTCCCGCCGCCTTTATTACCGTGCGCTACAGCGAAAAGCTCCTGCAAAAGATGGGCATCTCGGTCGAGAGCATCGATCTCTCGGAGGTGTTTGGGCGCGCCTGGAGCCTTGAGGATGACGACACCGCCGTGACGGCCAAGCTCGACGAGATCAAGGACTATCTCGGCACCGAGGGCATCCCCGAGGACGCGCTGCTGCGCATGGCCAAGTTCGGCGTCGTGTTCGAGAACTGGGTCGCCGAGCACGATCTCAACGGCACCGCCGTGCAGTGCTGGACCTCGATGGAAGAGTTCTATGGCGTCGTGCCCTGCACGATCATGAGCATGTTGAGCAACAAGCTGATGCCCAGCGCCTGCGAGACCGACATCGCCGGGTTGGTCGGCATGTATGCCATGGTGCTGGCCTCGGGCAAGCCCAGCGCCCTCTTGGATTGGAACAACAACTTTGGTGACGATCCGGAAAAGGGCGTCGTGTTCCACTGCAGCAACCTGCCCCAGGAGGTCTTTGGCGGTGAGGCCGTGATGGACTATCAGGAGATAATCGCTGGCTCCGTGGGCAAAGAGAACACCTACGGCACGCTGTCCGGCAAGATCCAGCCCATGGACCTGACCTACTGCCGCGTGTCCACCGATGACGAGGCAGGGACCATCCGCGTCTACCTGGGCGAGGGCGAGATCACCAACGACCAGGTCGAGACCTTTGGCGGCTATGGCGTGATCCGCGTGCCCCAGTTCCAAAAGCTGCTGCACCATATCTGCGCCAACGGGTTCGAGCACCACGTGGCAATGAGCCCCTCGCAGGTGGCCGACGCCCTGTACGAGGCGTTCACCAACTATCTCGAGTGGGACGTCTACCTGCACGACAACGAGCGCCAGATGTGCCTGCAGCCCTACGGCTGCTAGTCGCTATCCGCCGTCAATGAGATCGCTTCTCTCCGCACTCTTGTGTGGAGAGAAGCGACTCAAGCATACTCCCCAACGCATAGCAAGGAGGCTATCACCATGACATCCCCTTCCGACACATCCCGCAACGCCTATGGCGCCCTCGAGACGTCCGTACCCCTGCCGGCCCCCGAGATCGAGGCCCGGGCCCGCGCCCTGCTGGACCAGCTGGAGCTAGACGAAAAGATCACCCTGATGTACGGCGATGTCTCGTTCTGGTCCGGCCTGGTGGATATGATCAGCAAACCCAAAGAGTTTTGGGTCGCCGGCACGGTCGAGCGCCTGGGGCTGGCGGGCATCCGCTTTAGCGACGGCCCGCGAGGCATCTGCCTGGAGGGGGCCACCACGTTCCCTGTGGCCATGGCCCGCGGCGCCACCTGGGACCCGGAGCTGGAGGAGCGGGTGGGCGACGTGATGGGCAAAGAGCTGCGCGCCCTGGGCGGCAACCTCTTTGGCGGCGTGTGCGTCAACCTGCTGCGGCATCCGGCCTGGGGCCGCGCCCAAGAGACCTACGGCGAGGACCCCTTCCTTTTGGGCGAGATGGGTGCCGCCGTCACCCGGGGCGTCCAGCAACACACCATGGCCTGCGTCAAGCACTATGCCCTGAACTCGATGGAGAACGCTCGCTTCAAGGTGGACGTCATCATCGACGAGCGCACCCTCCACGAGGTCTATCTGCCGCATTTCAAGCGGGTGGTGGATGAGGGCGTGGCCAGCGTCATGAGCGCCTACAACAGCGTGAATGGCGAGTGGGCCGGCCAGAACCACACCCTGCTGACCGAGATCCTCAAGGA
>SKRJ01000182.1 GCA_007118555.1 Anaerolineae bacterium
CAGCAGGAACACGACGCCGATCAGGGCCATCAGCCCCACGATCAGGCTGCGTAGCATGAGGTACCCGAGGGCCAGCGCAACGATCAAGGCGGTGCCGAAAATGCCCCCCAGCAACCCGAGGATGGCGCCTACGGGCAGACCGATGGCCAGGCAGAGGGCAGCCACGCTCAGGACGCGGGGCCAGGGGCGCGGATCCACCAGGGCGTCACGCCACGAGATGTGTTGCCTCATCCAGATGCGCAGCGATTGCACGGCAGCCTCTATCTCTTCCTATGGGCGGAAAACTGCTCAAGCGATGGTATCACAGCCAACGAGTTGGGCAAAACCGGACTGTGACGCAATAGTTGCGTCACGCAGCTCCGGCGTCACGCAGCTACTGCGTCCCCAGGGAGATCTCGTCCAGCGTGACCCGGTCGCCGGTGACCCGATCGTGGTGCGAGAGGGCCAGGCGCAGCGCCATGCCGGATGGGAGGTCGTTTGGCAGCGACAAGGTCGTGGCAAAGGCGCCCAGTTGGCCGATCTCGGCATGGACGGCAGCCGGCGCCGCTGCGAGCAGGGCCCCGTCGTCGGCGTACAACTCTGCCAGGAGCTCGTTGTCATGGCTCTGGCCCCAGCCGCTCACCCGCACGGCGCCCCGCACGCGCTGACCCGCCGAGGGCCGCACGATTACGGCCTGGGCGGCAGAGTTGGCGGCAGCAATATCTGGAATGGAGAGGGTGCGCCCGGCGATCAGGCCCTGATGGCCGGGCAGGCCGTTCTGCCAGGCGAGTTGGGTGGTCGCGACGCCATAGCGGGCGGCGATGCCTTCCAGGGTCTCGCCCGGCGCAATGACGTGCTGGTCGGCCGCGGGCGCCCGGGGCACCGAGAGGGTCTCGCCGATAAAGAGCATATCTTGGGCGCGCAGGGAGTGGGCGCGCAGGAGGCCTTCCAGGGACACGCCGAAACGGGCGGCGATGGCCGGCAGCGTGTCGTCACGCGCTACGGTATAGGCGCCCGGCTCTTGCGCTCGGACACCGTAGCGGACGCTATAGTGTATGCCCACCACCATAGCAGCAAGCAGCAGTATCGCGCCGACGCTCTTGCGGCCTGGCCTGGCGATCATGGTCATCTCCGGTGTCCTTTCCGCTCAGCGCCTGCGGCCCATCAGTCGCTGCAACAAAAGCAGCATCACGACCATGACGAGCAGCGAGATGACCTGGGCAGAGGGCTCGCCCAACAGGACATAGAGCAGAATGGCAACCAATACGGCGGCGATCAGGCCAAACCGCAGTGTGTCATTGAGCCAGATGCGCTGCCAGTAGGCCAGGAACAGGCTGGGGCTGCTGAGGCCTCGATCCAGGGCTTCTCGGTACTGTACGCGGGCCTCCTGGCGGCGGCCCGTGCGCGCCAGCGCCATGGCATAGGCATAGCGGGTATCGGCGTCGTCGGCATCCTCGTGGTCGAGCACCCTCTCCAGCGTATCGATGGCTCGCTCTGGCTGGCCGTGGACGATCAGGATGCGCCCCAGGGCGCTGGCTGCCCGGTAAAAGTGGGGATTCGTCTCGCAGGCCTGCTCGAGATACTCGACAGCCGCATCCAGGTTCTTGGCGCGCATCTCCAGGATGCCCAGGTTCGAGTAGGCCAGGCAGGCGGCGTAGGGGTTGGCCTCTTTCAGGGCGAGCACGTTATGGGCGGCCTCCCGGGCCTGATCCTCGTTGCCTGCCGCCAGATGGCGATAGGTGTCAACATGCCAGGCCAGGGCGGCGAGCTCGTCGCGACGCTGCGGATCCGACAGGGCCTGAATCTGGTCGCGGGCCTCGGCCAGGGCCGCATCGGCCCGCTCAAAGTCGCGTCGGTCGCAATAGACCTGGGCGAGGGTGAGCAGCGGCTCGGGCTCATCGGGGGCGCGCTCGCGGGCCATCTCTAGCCTTTCCTCGGCTTGATCCAGCTCATCCGCCAAAAAGTGCACCACTCCCTGGATCAGATAGGCATCATGGTGTTCGGCGTCCAGATCAAGGGCCCGCTCCGCGGCCTGGAGGGCTTGCTCACGCTCGCGCATGCGCATATAGGTGCGGGCCAGGCCCAGGTGGGCGTCGTAATGATCCGGCGCCAGAGCGACGGCGTCCTTGTACTCCTGTAGCGCCTCTTTGAGGTGTAACGCATCCAGGCTCTCGTTCGCCCGGGCCAGAATCTCGTCGACGGAGCGCCCGTCTCTTGCTTCCATGCAGACCTCCTATCCTCGCCAGAGTATAGCGGCATCGGCATTCGGCGACAAGCTGCGAGGTCGACAAGCGTCGCACTGCGACGCCCGACGCGCTGCGACGGCCGACGCACTGCGTCGGCCTGCACCCCACTTGCCGCCTTGGGCGCATCATGTATAGTGGTGCCCATGCGCATATCAACCACACTCGACCAAAGGATTGTATCATGACGCGTTTCACTCTGGGCGCCAACCTGTGCTTTGCCATCAATCGTTTCCCAGAGCCCGAGGTGTGGGCCCAGCTCGTGGGCGAGCAGATGGGCCTGCGCTCGGTGCAGGTGGTGTCGGACCTGTTGCACCCCTTTTGGCCGGAGGAGATCCTGGCGCGGCAGACCGACGCGATTCGCAACGCCACCGCCCGCTACAACATCGATGTGCATAGTATGATGACGGGGACCTTTTCACGCACCAACCACCTCATGTTCCCGCTGGACGATCTGCGGGGGCTCTGGTTTGGCTTTTTCCAGCGCTTTATCGATCTGGGTGTGGCGCTGGGCGCCCGGTCGGTGGGCAGCCATCTGGGCGCCATGTCGATGCATGATGTGAGCCATGTGGAGCGCTACAACGCGCGGGTGGACGAGGCCGTGCACCTCTGGCAAGAGCTGAGCTTTTACGCCCAGGACCAGGGTCTGGACTATCTCTTTTTCGAGACGATGTCGGTGCCCCGCGAGATGGGCAACACCATAGCGCAGGCCCGCAGGCTCCTCGAGCGGGTCAACGAGCGGGTGGGCGTGCCTGTCAAGCTGTGCCTCGACACGGGCCACGCGCCGCACCCCATCGAGCGCGATCCCTACCCCTGGCTGGAGGCGCTGGGCGCCGATGCGCCCCTGGTGCACTTGCAGCAGACCGAGTTGGGACACTCGCGCCACTGGCCCTTTACGCCCGAGTACAACGCCCAGGGCATCGTGGATCCCCGGCGTGTGCTGGACACGATCAGCGCCACAGGCATCGACGAGGTGTGGCTCGGGTTCGAGATTCTGCATCGGGAGCGCTACGAAGAAGAGTCACGGGTGATCCCGGACAACGTGCAATCGGCGGCCTACTGGCGGCAGTATCTGCCGGTCGATGGCGAGTGGACGGGGACGGGCCCCGCCTAGCCGGTGGCCCGGGCTGTGGCGGGCGCCGTTGGCGCAATAGAAACGGGCTCTGCGAAACGTCGCAGAGCCCGTTGGTCTGTCCGATGGGTCCCGATCAGGGCAGGTGCTCGGCGGCCCAGCCGATGCCGAGCTCTTCCAGAGTAGCCTCGTGGGGCGCCCCGGTCTCGTGATCCCAGCCCATCATCCCGTAAAAGATCTGCACGGCCTCTCGGAGCTCCTCGCGGTCGATGCCGGCATCGGCCAGGGCGCCGTTGGTCGTGGGGCCATAAGAGCGCTCGGGGAGCCGGTCGTCGTCGATGGTCAGCCCCTCGCGCATGTTGAACACCCGCGCCAGGCTGAGGGCGCGCTCGCCCGCCTTGAACAGCTCGACAGCGGTCACGTCCCAGCCGGTCGAGGCGTTCACCAGCTCGACGCGCTCCTGGATGGTCCAGGGTACAAAGTTGCACACCAGCAAACAATTCTGCAGGGCGCGGTCGGTGGTGTGGTAGCGGTGCAGGCGCACCTTTTCAGCACCCAGGCTCTCCAGCGGCACCGGCTCCAGCAGGCCCATGGCGCGCAGGGTGCCGTTGGCCAGGAACCCGTCCTCGTCAGGGTTCTCGAGGCCTGCGTCGTGCAGCGAGTGCATATGGTCGGCCCCGGTGGGGGAGACGGCATAGCCAATGCCCAGGCCCCGCTTGAAGCGCGGCTCGTGCATGGGCAGCGCCTGATTCTTGACGGCCATGGCATAGTTGGGCGCGTCACCGCCCAGCTTTTCCGCCATGTCCGCGGTGCCCTCGGCCAGCAGGTCGCCGATGCCCTCGCGCAGCGCGATCTTGGGGATCAGATCCAGCATCAGATCCTTGTCGCCAAAGTTGAGCTCGACGCCGTCGGTATCTTGGGTGGTGAGCAGGCCCTCCTCAAAGGCCTCCATGGCCAGGCCGATGTTGACGCCCGCGCCGATCGAGTCGATGCCGTAGGCGTTGCAGAGCTGGCTGCCCAGGGATATGGCCTCGATATCGTCTATGCCGCAGCAGGGCCCGATGGCGGCGAGGGTCTCGTACTCGGGGCCGCCATAGTCGGGATCGTTGGCGTACTTGCCGTCGGTCTTGACCTGCTTTTTGCAGCGCACGGCGCACGCCCAGCAGGCGTCCATGCCGGTGCCGATGGTCTCCAAAAAGCGCTCCGAGCTGAGCTCCCAGGCAGCATCCAGGTCAAAGTCGCCGTCGCGGAAATTCCGGGTGGGCAGGTTGCCGGTGTGCACCATGCTGACCAGATCGGCGCCGGTGCCAAACTTGGCCATGTGCGCCGCCTTGGTGCCCTCGCGAACGCCCTCGGCCATGTAGCGGCCCAGGGCCCGCACCTTGTCGCTGTCGACACCGTCGACCCTCTGGGTGCCACGCACGGCAATGGCCTTGAGATTCTTGGAGCCCATGACGGCGCCGAGACCGGCGCGGCCCACGGCGTCGTACAGGCCATGCATGATGTTGGCATACTTGACCAGGTTCTCGCCGCCGGGGCCGATCATGGCCAACTGCGCCCGATTCTCGCCCACCTCAGTCCGGATCGTCTCCAGGGTCTCTTTGGTCGTCTTGCCCCAGACGGCGGACGCGTCGCGGAGTTCGGCCTCGCCATCCTTGATCCACAGATAAACGGGCGACTGGGCGCGGCCCTCGATGATGATGGCGTCCCAGCCGGCGCGCTTGAGCTCGGCCCCGGTGTGACCGCCCACCTCGCCCACGCCAAACCCGCCGGTCAGCGGCGACTTGGCGCCGATGGCGCTGCGGGAAGCTCCCGAGATCGCCAGACCCGCCAGCAGGCCCGCCGAGTATACGATACGGTTCTCGGGGCCGAGGGGGTCGGCGCCCTTGGGCACTTCGCGCAAGAGCACGTCGGCGACCATATTCCATCCGCCCAAATAATGTCGAAAGTACGCGTCACCGGGCTCCTCGGTCGTGAGGGTCCCTTGGGTCAGATTGACGCGCAGGATCTTGTTGTGTACAGCTCGGGTCATCATAGCCTCCTGAAAATGCTCGTGTTTCAGCTTGGTCCATTGTACAGCCAATCAGGCAATCTACCCAATCTCGAGATGGGGGCTTGCCTGCGGCATTGCGCCTCTGCTACGGTTGTGCCGGATGCTCTGGCTCTCGATGCGCGCCTCCGCTGGCGACGAAATCAATGCCATCTTTCGGCACGAGTCGTTGACACCCCTACCAAAGGTGCTATACTTGGCACAATGAGCCAGCCCACACCCCAAGGAGAGAGCGCCCATGCGTAATCGATTCTGGATCGCCCTGATAGCCATGTTGGTGCTATCGATGGCTGTGACCGGCTGTGGCCTCCTGCAAGGAGTCCAAGAGGTTACCGATGTCGTCAGAGAGGTCGCGGAACAGATCGATGCTCCCGAGGAGACCGCGCCCGTTGCCGACCCCGTGGATGTTGACGACGACGAGGATCTCGTGACAGGCGTCGACGATCCTGATGATGATCTCCTGGACGATATCGAGATCGTCGACGTGGATACGTTGGACAGCTACCGTCAGATCCTGATCTGGACCTTTACCGAGGGAGACGAGACCGAGGAGTGGTCGGTGACGACCGAGTACGTGCGCAATCCGCCTGCGCAGCGGACGCATTGGTCGGGTGTCGACTGGCGCGGTGATGTCTCCGGATGGGAGATGATCCAGATCGGCCCTGTGACCTATATGCGGGTGTCCGACGAGGGCGAAGCGGAAGAGTGGATGAGCATGACCTCGGAGGACGCCGAAGATCCGCAGCAGCAGCTCGATCTGTACGGTCTGAGCAGCGGTGATTACTACCTCCGTTCAGGCAACTGTCAGGAAGGGCCCGACAGGCAGTTTGAGGGGCATCCTGTGGTGCACTTTGTGTGCAGCAAGGAGGCCCTGGGCGATGCCTTTACGCTCTGGCTGTTCGGCGGCCGCCTGACCGATGGCGGCGTCGAGATGTGGATCTCGACCGAGTATGAGGTTCAGGTCGGTAACGTTACCTGGTGGGAGGGCGAGGACGAGGACGGCGTCTACCATTACTGGCGGACCGAGCAAAAGGTGTGGGACGTCAATGCCCCATTCACCATCGAGCCGCCGGCCGGCGTCGAGGCTCCTGGTCTACCCGACGATGTGCCGCTCATCGATGGAGCTCGCGTGCTGACGGCCATGACAGGGATGGCCAGCTTTGAGGTCGAGGCCGAGCTGGATGAGGTGCTGGACTATTACCGTGAGCAGATGGAGGAGTATGGTTGGACGCTGGAGAGCGAGTTTGGCGAGATGTTCTCCTACTCCAAGAACGGGCGCGAGGCTACCCTCATATTCAGCCAGGTGAACAACAAGGTCAACGGCGTTGTCATGATCACCGACTAGGCGATGCCGCGCGATCGATGTCTGGAGAGGGTGTGAGGCGCTCGCCTCCACCCTCTTTTTTCGTGTATCGAGCGCCAGGCCATGCCTGGCGGCGCTCGAGGAGGTCGTCGTGGCGATAACTCGGGCCAGTGCCTGCGCCAAGGCCATCCTGCTGGGCGAGCATGCCGTGGTGTATGGGCGTCCCGCCATTGCGGTGCCCATTCCGGCGCGGACCGCCGTCGTTGAGGTACACGATGCCGCGCCGGGCGCAGGCATCGGGATCGTTGCCCATGACCTGAACCGGCGCTACCAGAGGGGCGCTTGTCCCGTAGATAGCGATGGAGAGTTTATGCTTGCGGCCGTCGAGGGCGTGCTGCAGCACGTCTGCCCCGGGCGCAGTTGCCCCGATCTGGAGATCAGCGTTCGCTCGACCATCCCCATCGCCCGGGGGCTGGGCAGCGGGGCAGCGGTGTCGGCGGCGATCGCCCGCGGCATAGCGGCGCACCTGGGGATCTCGATCCCACAGGATCAACTGTCCGAGCTGGTGTTTGCCACCGAGTGCCTGCTGCATGGCACCCCCAGCGGCATTGACAATACGGTGGTGTGTTGCGAGTCGGCCATCTGGTTTCGCCGTGGGCAGGCGCCCGAACTACTGCCTGTGGGCGGGCCGATCACGCTGGTGATCGGAGATACAGGCATCCCTTCGCGCACCAGCGAGTCGGTGGCCAGGGTGCGACGCCGCGGGGAGCGCGAGCCGGAAGCGGTCGAGGCGCTCCTGGATGGCATCGGCGACGTTGTCGCCCGGGGCCGCGCGGCCATCGCCGTCGGCGATCTGCAGGCGTTGGGGCGCGCCATGGATCGTGACCATGCGCTGCTGCAGGAACTGGGCGTGTCGGGGACGGCACTGGATACGCTCGTCGCCGCCGCACGCGAGGCCGGGGCCCTGGGGGCCAAGCTCTCTGGCGGAGGGATGGGGGGCTGCATGATCGCCCTGGCCACGCCGCAGGGGGCGGCCCATGTGGAGGCCGCTCTGCTTGGGGCGGGCGCCCATGACACCATCGTGTCGCAGATCGAGCCGAGTGCATGAGTCTGCGCACAGAAGGAGGCGTGATGCAGGATCGAGGACGATCTATCATGATCGGGGGACTGCTGCTGCTGGTCGGTTTTTGGCTCCTGTTGCGGGCGCTGGGCGTGGATATCCCTGGGATCGGCGCCATCTGGCCGGCGCTGCTGATCGTCGGCGCGCTGGTGTGGCTGGTCAGTGGCCTGCGGAGCGATCCCCGTGACGCTGAGAGCGTGTGGTTCGGCGTCTTTGGCATCCTGATCGGCGGGCTCTTTATGTACATCACCGTGGGAGCGGCCCAGTGGGGCGACCTGCGGGTTCTGTGGCCCTGGTTCCCCTTTGCGGCGGGGCTGGCATGGCTGGCGTCGTGGCTGGTCAACCCGCGCGAGTTGGCGGATCTGGTGCTGGGCCTGTTGGCGTTGGCCGGGGCCGGAATCGGCTATCTGTACGTGGAGGATCGGCTCCCTGCCGATGTCTGGCAGATCCTGACCGATTGGTGGCCCCTGATTCTCGTCCTGATCGGCGTGGTGTACATTCTTCAAGCGCTGCTACAGCGTCAGCGAGATGTTGGTCGGGATTGACGCCAGCCGGGCGCTGCGGACGCCACGCACCGGCACGGAGAACTATTCGCTCTACCTGATCCGGGCGTTGGCGGCGCTGGACACGCCGCATCGCTGGCGGCTCTATGCCGACAGGCCGCCCCCCACGGGGCTGATCGAGGGCGCGGGCGTCGAGTGGCGGGTGATGCCCTGGCCGCGGCTGTGGACCCAGATGCGGCTGGCATGGGAGGTGACCACGCATCCGCCCGATGCGCTCTTTGTGCCCGCCCACGTGATCCCGGCGATGCGCCGTTGCCCGACGGTGGTGACGGTGCACGATCTGGGCTATCTCTATCACGGGGCGGCCCATCGCCCGCTGGATCGCGCCTATCTGCGGGCCAGCACCCTGTGGAACGCCCGTGTGGCGCGAGCGGTGCTGGCCGATTCGGAGGCGACCCGTCGGGATCTGGTGGCGCACACCGGCTGCGACCCGTCCAAGATCGTGGTGGCTTATCCGGCGGGGGCCGAGGGGCTCGCGCCAGTGACCGATGGAGTGCGCCTGGCCCAGGTCCGGGCCCGCTATGGCACGGGGGAGCGCTACTGGCTCTATCTGGGGACGTTGCAGCCGCGCAAGAACCTGGAGAGCCTGATCGGGGCTTTTGCGCGACAGAGTCTGGACAATGTCTGGCCGTCGGACGTGCGCCTCGTGCTGGCGGGCAGGCCCGGGTGGTACCACGAGCGCATCGCGGCCTGCGCCGAGGCGTCGGGGGTGTCAGAGCGCATCGTGTTCCCCGGCTATGTGGACGCCGAGGACGTGGCGCCCCTGCTGAGCGGCGCGCTGGGCTTTGTGCTGCCGAGCTGGTACGAGGGCTTTGGCCTGCCGGTGCAAGAGGCCATGGCCTGCGGCGCGCCGGTAATCTGTTCCAACGTATCGTCGCTGCCCGAGGTGGCCGGCGATGCGGCGCTCTTGTTCGATCCGGCGGATCGGGACGCCCTGGCTGACGCCATGCGGCGTCTCTGGCAGGAACCTGCGCTGCGGGACGAGCTGGCGCGGCGCGGGTCCGCCCAGGCCGCCCGGTTCACCTGGGAGCGCTGCGCCCAGACCGTATTGTCCGTTCTGGAGTCCGCAGGCAAAAAGGGGTAGAATTGATGCGGTCCGTACGGATCCTGGGCGTTCGGGTGGATGACGTCACCATGGGCGAGGCCCTGCGACATGCTCAGGAGATGGCGACCCGTGGCGGCGCACATCAGATCGTGACGGTGAATCCCGAGTTTGTGATGCGGGCCCAGAGCGACGCCACCTTTCGTCAGGTCTTGGACGAGGCCGAGCTGTCCATCCCTGACGGCCAGGGCCTGCTGTGGGCGGCGCGGGTGGTGGGATCGCCGCTGCGCGAGCGTGTGGCGGGCTCGGATATGGCGCCGGCTCTGGCCGCGTTGAGCGCCCAGCACGGGTATCGGCTCTACCTGTTGGGGGCGGCGCCTGGCGTCGCCGAGCAGGCTGCCGACGTGTTGCGGGAGCGCTACCCGGGGGTGCAGATCGTGGGTACCTATGCCGGCTCGCCCTCTCCGGCGGAGGAGGACGAGATCGTGGCGCGAATCGTGGCAGCGCGGCCCGACCTGCTATTCGTCGCCTATGGTGCGCCGGCCCAGGATCTGTGGATACACCGGAACCAGCCCAAGATGCAGGTACCGGTGGCCATGGGCATTGGCGGCACGCTGGACTTTGTCGCCGGGGTGCGCAAGCGGGCGCCCGTCTGGATGCGCCGGGTCGGGCTCGAGTGGTTGTATCGTCTGCTACAGGAGCCGTCGCGTTGGCGACGGATGCTGGCGCTGCCGCGTTTTGCGGTGCGCGTGGCCGAGTGCAAGTTCACGGGTGGGAGGAACGCCTCATGAAACACTGTCGCAGGCTAGGGCTTGTCCTGGTCTTGATCGCGCTGCTCGGAATCGTTGGGGGCATTCTGGTCGCAGCCCAGGGCGACCCCGTTTCGTTCGACCGCATCGAGAACTATGTGGTCGTGCTCAGCGACGGCCGTCTCGATGTGCGCTATACGATTCAGTTTACAGAGCTGGAGAGCGGAGGGCGCGAACGCTTTCGCGAGTTGGGGCCCTTTCCCCAGCCGCATACCATCGTTTCGGCCAGCGGCAGTGGCCCCGATGGTCCCTTTGACGTCGAGCTGCGGGGCGGCCCGCAGCTCTATGAGGTGGGTTTTGGCGTCCGCACCCGGCAGAACGCCCAGTACGAGATCAACATCCGCTACACCGTGGATCGCTCGGTGTTTGACGAGACCGCGATCAACGACGTGCCCTATCGCGCCATCGGATGGGCGCCGTTCGAGTGGTCCCTGCCCATCGCCTATCAAGAGATCGTCTATGTCCTGCCCATCGAGCTGCCCGAGGGGATCACCGAACCGGAGCAGGTGACGGACGAGATCGTGAACGAGGCGGGCGTCGTGGTGAACAACGCCGAGGCGTTCGATCGCTGGGTGTTCTTTCCCACGCCGGACGAGCCCACCGGCGCCTACTACCTCTCCATGCTCGTGGCCCAGAACAACATGCGGCCCATGGAGCCGATGGTTCCCCAGTTCTTTGTGCCCGGCGAGGCCGTGCCCGTCACCCGTGAGACGCCTATCCCGGATGATCCGATCGTTCCGGTACCGACGCCCGAGCCCGAGCCGCTGGGCCTGGCGGGTACGTTGGCCCTGATCTTTAACGAGGGCACCTGCTGCACGGGTATCTTTGTGAGCCTGGGCGTGATCGGTCTGATCGTGTGGGGCTTTCGGGGCCGCAAGCCCAAGCCCGAGTACATGCCGCCCGAGATCGAGGTCGAGACCTTTCAGACCGAGAACGTGGTGCCCGATCTGACCGCCATCGAGGCCGCGTTCTATATGGGGAACTCGACCAAGACCATCGCCCTGATCGTGCTGGCGCTGGAGCAAAAGGGTGTTGTGCATATCGTCAATCGCCAACCGCTCCAGCTCGAGATCCTGAAGAAGACGCCCAAAGAGACCGAGGCCCTGACGCTTTACGAAAAGGCGCTGCTGGCGGCTATCCTGCCCGACGGCACCATCGACAAGGAGCAGATCCCGACGGTGTTGCAGGCGGTGGCCGATGTGCTCCAGCCCAAGATGTGGAACGCCGACCCGGAGGCCACCCGCGAGACCTATCGCCGCCGTATCGATAGCGCCTGGGACGAGTACGAGGAGGATATGCGCCGGGGCCGTCCCGTGCACATGCCGACGTACATGCCCTGGATCATCCTGAGCAACCGCACCTATGGCCCGGCGTCGACCCGCCAGCGCACGGCGCCCGGTGGCCCTGTGGCGGGTGACGCTGTCGAGCGCACCCCGGGGCGCCTGTTCCAGGGGGCCGACTCGGCGGTGCGCCCCATAGAGACCATGGCCAGCGACCTGACGCGCGGCGTCGAGGAGGTGATGGGCCGCACGGTGGACCGGATCGAGCAGGGCGTGGGACGGATCTTTGGCGAGGGGGCGGGGCCTGCCTGTCATAGCGCCTGCCACAGCGCCTGCGTCCATGATGCCTGCCACTCGGCCTGTGTACACAGCGCCTGCCACAGCGCCTGCCACTCGGCCTGTGTGCACAGCGCCTGCCACAGCGCCTGTCACTCGGCCTGCGTCAGTCGCGTCTAGGAGAGTTACCGATGAGCCAAGGCTCCACAATACCGATAGAGGCGGCCCAAGGGCCGCAGAGCAAGCGCCGTGTCGCGGCCGCGGGGAGCACACGATGAGCGAAAAGATCGCCCGCAAGGGCGACAACGGCGCAACGGCAGGCTGCCCAGGCTGCGAGCAGGGCACTCTGGCGCGATCGTCGGGCGTGCTCGACCTGCAGTCGTTTGCCGAGCAACTGATCGTCAAGACGCGGGATCGCGTCTATATCCGGCCCGAGGATGGCCTGCTGATCCTGCGGCCCAATCAGTTGCACTATCTGAACGAGACCGCCGTGTTCATGCTCGACCGCCTGTACGCCGAGTCCGATGGCCCTGACGTCGATGGCGTGGTCGCCGAGGTAAGCACACGCTATGGCGTGGAACAGCAACGTGTGCGCCAGGACCTGGTGAACCTGCTGCAGGGGCTATCCAACCTGCTCAACGACCAGGTGATGGGCGTGCCGGGCGTCAAGATCACGCCCTTTGGATCGCACAAGCGCGCCTTTCCGGTGCTGTCCGAGATCGCCCTCACCTATCGCTGCAACAACCGGTGCACCTTTTGCTACGCCAGCTCGCCCGACCGGGGCGACGATCTGCCCGAGATGACCACCGAGCAGGTCATTGCCATCATCGATCGCATTGGCGACGAGGCCCATTGCCCGACCCTCTCTTTTACCGGCGGTGAGCCTACGCTGCGGCCCGACTTGGCTGAGTTGATCGCCTATGCCGCCGCCAAAGAGATGCGGGTGAACCTGATCACCAACGGCGTCCTGTGTGGCGATCGCGCCTTTGTGCAGCGGTTGGCCGACGCGGGGTTGGACTCGGCCCAGGTCAGCATCGAGGGCGGCTCGGCGGCGGTGCACGATGGTATCACCCAGCATCCCAGCTCTTGGGAGCGGGCGGCCCAGGGCGTGCGCCACCTGCGCGAGGCCGGCGTGCACACCCACACCAACACGACCCTGTGCGGTGGCAACCGGCAGCACCTAGACGAGTTGGTCGATTTCCTGGCCGAGGGCTTGGGGTCCGAGTACTTTTCGATGAACATGGTCATCCGCACGGGCACAGCCCTGGACCATGACGAGGACGACATCCGCTACGACGAGGTGGGCGCGATCATCACGGCAGTGCAAGAGCGCAGCGTCGCCAAGGGCATCCATTTCGTCTGGTACTCGCCGGTGCCCTATTGCCTGTTCAACCCGGTGCAGGCCGGGCTGGGCGGCAAGTCGTGCGCCTGCGTGGATGGTCTCATCTCGGTGAACCCCGCCGGCGAGCTGCTGCCCTGCTCCAGCTTTGAGCGCGGTATCGGCAACCTACTGCAGCAGCCCTTTGAAAAGGTGTGGCACAGCCGCGCGGCCCGCTATTGGCGCAACAAAGAGTTTCTGCCGCCGGTATGCG